>VGJJ01000022.1 GCA_016867455.1 Candidatus Iainarchaeum sp.
GGACAACCTCATCCGCCACAACGCTGGGGTAAATTTGGGAGAAAAGGTCATTGTTCGTCCGGCCCAATTCAAAGAGGCTCAAAAAGTGGTATTAGCTCCCACGCAGGATGTTCATATCATTGCTTCGGGTTACGAGCGTATTCTCAAAAAAACATTCATTGGCCGTCCCCTTTCGCGTGGGGATAATGTCTGGATTACCGTGTTTGGTTCGGGTTTTATTTATCGCGTCATTGAAACCGCTCCGCGTGGGATTGTAAAAATTACTGATTTCACCCAGTTTGTGCTGAAAGATGAGCCCATCAAGGGGGAATTAGAGGGAGTTCCTCGCATTGCATATGAGGATGTTGGCGGCATGGGTGTTCAAGTCCAGAAAGTGCGCGAAATGATTGAGCTTCCCATGCGTCACCCGGAGTTGTTTCGTAAATTGGGAATTGAGCCCCCGAAAGGTGTTCTCTTGCATGGTCCTCCCGGCACGGGAAAAACATTGCTTGCTAAAGCGGTGGCGAATGAGACCCAAGCTCATTTCATTAGTGTGAGTGCCCCCACGATTATGAGTAAGTTTGTCGGTGAAGCCGAAGAGCGTGTGCGCCAAATTTTCAAGGAAGCGGAAGAAAATGCTCCGAGTATTATTTTCATTGATGAGATTGATGCGATTGCTCCTAAACGTGAGGAAGTCGTTGGAGAAGTCGAGCGTCGCGTCGTGGCACAACTTCTTTCGCTCATGGATGGAATGGAATCCCGCGGCAATGTCATTGTTATTGCGGCAACGAATCGGGTGAACTCCCTTGATGAAGCGCTTCGCCGCCCGGGTCGTTTTGATCGTGAAATTGAAATTGGTGTTCCGGATAAGGATGGTCGCAAGGAAATTTTGCAAATCCACACGCGGGGAATGCCTCTCTCTAAAGATGTTGATTTGGAATATTTTTCGAATATCACTCACGGCTTCGTGGGGGCGGATTTGACAGCATTGGCGAAAGAATCGGCTATGAAAGCATTGCGTCGTTATCTTCCTGAAATTAATTTGCAGGAAGAGCAAATCCCCGAGAGTGTGTTAGAGAAAATGCAAGTCGAGCGGAAAGATTTTGAGGATGCGTTGAAGGAAATTCAGCCTTCGGCGTTGCGTGAAGTCATGGTTGAAATTCCCAATGTAAAATGGGATGATATTGGTGCATTGGAGGAAGTTAAAGGTGAACTCAAGCAAGCGGTGGAGTGGCCGTTGAAGTTTCCTAAATCATTTGAGGAAATGGGCATCCGTCCCCCGCGGGGAGTATTGTTATATGGTCCCCCCGGCACGGGTAAGACTCTTTTAGCTAAGGCTATTGCTACGGAATCCCATGCTAATTTTATTTCGATTAAGGGTCCTGAGCTCATTTCCAAGTGGGTGGGAGAGAGTGAAAAGGGTATTCGTCAAGTTTTCAAGAAAGCTCGTCAGGTTGCTCCGGTGGTGGTGTTCTTTGACGAGATTGATGCCATTGCTTCTATTCGCGGCGGTTCACAAGGTGATTCGGGTGTGAGTGAACGCATGGTCAACCAACTCCTTACTGAGTTGGATGGTGCGGAGAATTTGCGGGATGTGGTTTTTCTCGCGGCAACGAATCGTCCTGATTTGATTGATCCCGGTCTCATGAGGCCTGGGAGGATTGACAAAGTGATTGAAGTCAAGGTCCCGGATGAGCGTGCGCGCGAAGCTATTTTGAAAGTTCACACGCGTGGAGTGCCATTGCAAAAAGGCGTTTCCATTGCTGATCTTGCTAAGCGTACGCCTAATTTTTCGGGTGCCGATTTGAATAATTTGGTTCGCGAAGCGGCGTTGCTTGCCTTGAATGAAAATGACATGAAGCCTTCTCCTATTGGAAAGAAGCATTTTGATCAAATCCTCCAGAAGGTTTCTTCTTCGGTTGCTCCAGAAGCGGTTGAAGCGTATTCGGATTATAAGAAATCAAAATCTCCGGAAGGATTCCAGCCCAATTACGTTCGCTAATATTTCCATATCGTGCGAACGATTTTTTTATTTCATTTTTTGTATTTTATTCTTTTCTTTTTGCTTATTTTTTATTTTTTTTCATATTTTTTTAATCTTCGTGGAGTTTCTTTTGTTTGATAGTGTGTTCGTGTATTCGTTCACGTCTCGTGGAGCGTGCCATTTTTTCTTCGACTTCCACTACTTTTTCCAAGTCTTTGGCGAGGGACCAATATTTCTTGTACGCGCGGACTCCAACTAATAAGGAGAGAATCATCAGCACGCCCGCAAACACCCACCCGGCGTGTTCATCCGTAGTGATAAATCGCACAATGGCTAGTCCTGAGCCGAATACTCCCATGGACAATCCAATTTTAGTGAGCTGCACTCCTTGGTGTGCCAAAATGGTTCGTTCTTTCGCTAAAATAGTACGCAGGTCTCCTGAAAAATCTTCTGGAATGACGGGCATTTTTTTTCACCTTGTTTACACGAAAAACAAAAACGCCACGAGGGGAAAAAATAGTATTCCCCACACTATTTTGTTCCATGCAAACACTTTGGCGCCATCCAGTACGAAGAATGGGAGCAAGTTGAACATGGCCAAATAGAAATTAATGCTCCCTACTACGGCTGCCACGTTTCCTATTTGGGATGAGGCATACATTCCCGCCGCTAAAAATGAAACTAATCCCACGACAATATTCATGAGCGGTCCCGCGAGGGAGATGATTCCATTTTCTTTCACGGAGACTTTTTTTCCAAAAATATATACGGCTCCCGGTGCGGCGAAAATAAATCCACCAAATATGGCGAATGCGAGTGCCACGATTAATCCAAGGTTCCATGCGCGATACTCTGCTTTGGCCCCAAAGTGTATCGCCACATATTTGTGGGCGAGTTCATGCATCAAGAATCCGGTTCCTACGGCAAGTGCGGCAATGGCGAGTGCGCTTCCAAAGCTCGTTACGTTTAATCCTCCGTCCGAGAATACGAATGCGAATGCCGCGGAGAGGGAAATCCAGCTAATGAGTAAGTCCGTGAGTTCTTGGTTTTGGATGCTCATACACGTTTAACAAACGATTATCCTTTTTATGGAATGGGTTTCTCTCAAAATTTTCCCTAGTTTTATATCTTTTCCCCTGCATTCACGCGGTTATGTTGCGGGGATTTGTTTCATTTCTATTTTTTATGTTGGTTACTCCGCTCCTTTTGCTTGTGATCCCTTCTCCTTCCCTGGATCTTGCTTCTACTTCCGCGCCGCGTATTCTTTCCCTTCGCCGCGCGGAAATGGAGTTGAATGTGGATGCGATTATTCGTGAGGAATTGTTTTCGTATGCTCATTCTAATCTTCCGGAGGATACGATTAAGTTGCGCATCAACGTACGTGTGTTAGATTATCTTTCGCAATTCTCTCGTTCTCACGAGGATGTTTTTTCCGAGAGTGGTTTTTCAACCCTGTATCAACCTAATTATTTGTCCTTGCTTTCGACTCCACTCACTCCTCCTTCGTTGCTGGAGTTGCAGTCTTCTTCGCACGTGCTGGTTCTTCCCGTTTCTCAAACCGAGCGTTATTTGGAATACTCTTACACGGGAGGATTGTCCGCGTCGCGCGTGCTGAATGCCCGTTTGCGTGTGCTTGATTCTAATTCCCTCTTTGCTCTCCCCGTGGGTTATTGTGTTTGTGTAACGTCGTTTGAACTAGCGTGGCCGTGTGTCGGGAGTTGACTCGTTGTGAGTACATTTGAATATATTATTATTTTTTTTATTTTGGTGAGTATTTTGTCGGGTTTCGCTGCACTTATGGCGAATCATCATTCCGCATGGAATGCCGCGCAGCGATTGATTGAAACTAATTTTCGGGTAGTAGAATGTAGTTTTCGCTCCGATGCGGCATCCATTCATTATATCCTAACTCCCCCTCATGCGTGTTGGGATTATTCTCTCGCCCTCATTCCTGTTTCGTCACCTTTTTTGCTTGTTTTAGGAGGGGATGCTAATCATTATGGGTAAAGGTCACGTCTTGGGGATAGAGTCCTTCCTCGTGATGGTGGGATGGTTGCTTATTTTGCTGGCCGTTTGGTCACTTTCCTCCCAACACGTGCATTCACTTTCCAACGAATGGAAATCCTCCCTCGCGTTGCACGCAAGTGTGGTTGAGAGTGATGCCCTCATTTTTTCGCATCATTCTAATCCTTGGCTAGGTTGTGCTTATTTTGATGCTCCCACGCAGCGTGTTTTTTCATATGTGGTGCGTGAATCGTGTCTATTATCTCTATCACACACGTCCCCTCCTTCTCCATTCGTTGCGCGTGTGTCCATGCACACGTTCACAAATGATAAAACCTATTTTTTTCGTGCAGTAGATGAAAATGCTGTTTGTATGAGTGTCCGCCGTCCTATTCGGTTGCATGAACGCTCCATAATCGTCTGGTTGGAGGTTCTTTCCTGTGTCTAAGGGTTTTTTTCTCGTGTTTGAGTTTCTCGTGGCATTGCTTCTTTTTTCGGCAGTATATGTTTCGGTTCTCTCCACTTCTTCTTCGGACCATTTTTCTAATAACTCGCGCGAATTAGCTATTTTGACGTGCGTGGACTTTTTGCATCTTTGGTTGTTGGGGGAAGAGGATATTTCCTCCCTTGCATCCGAATTGGATTATTTTTCTTTTATTTCTTTTTCGTCAACTCCTTTTACCGCATCCACGACTAATGACTCTTCTTCGTACGTTTGTTCGGCTTCCCGTTGGCATCGCGGCGTGAATGAGACGTTATTTATTCGTCTCGAATGGTGATTTTTCCTTGTTCGCGTGTCAATACGCTTGTTTTTCCTTGCGTGAATGATCCTTCCACTTGAACGAGTGTAGGAATGATTCTGTTTTTGGGTTGCGATAGTTCATCGTGTGCGAGTGTGAGTATGATTTGGTTGTTTTCCGTGCGTATTTCCATTCCTTGAATACTTGGCACCTGTATTCGTGTCCGGCTTCCATTTCCTGCAAATGATAATGTTTGAATGGTTTCCTCGAGTTCATTTCCAAATGTGATAAATCGGTTCACGTTCACGTGTAACGTGTACGCGTCCATCGCGTGGGCGAATGCCGGCGTAAAGAGTGCCATCATTCCCGCGAGGGCTGCCCAAATAAGCAAAGCTTCTATCGATACCTGTCCTCGACAGCAATGTTCATTTTTCCTCAGGGTTTTTGTGGTGGCAGAAAGGCTGCTAATCAATCGCATCAATTTCATCAAAAATATCCTTTGTTTTTTTAGATAACTTGTTGATTCCTTTTTCACTGGAATCTTGGAGCTGCGTGACGAGTAATAAGACTACTGCCACTACGGCTGCCATGACAATGATGAGTTCAATGGATATTTGGGCCCGCGTTTCCATGTGTAACCTATTTGTTTTCATGCACGCATCGTTGACCAAAAAGGGTTTAAAACTAGGGAAAATTTTCACGCGTGTTACTTGTTATGCGTGTGAATGGTGAGGGGTGGAGGAGGGCATGAGCCGCGCCCCCTCCTATGAAAGAAGAAAGTAGGTGGAACGAGTTGAGCATGTTTATGCTATTTGCACGATGCCCCAGTTCTCGGGAAGGGTAATGGCGAACCCTCTTTTGATGTGGGCCATCTTGCTTAAGGTATCATAGAGTTCTGCTCGTTTTCCATGGAAGTTGCTGTTTGTCTGCGTGAGCTGGTCAAACAGTTTCTCCCGTTTCTCTGTGAGTAAAATTATTTTCCTCGTATTCATCCAGTTTTCCAAGCTCATTCATTCCACCTCCATTGCGGAATGGTTACTTATGCATGGGGCGGGTTATATACTCGCGGAGGGAGAGGCCATTCCGCCGTGAAAAAGGGCACCATTATAACCTATGGCGGCCATTGGTTCTGCATGTCGGCTTCGAATGTCTTTGCACGTGTGACGCGGGAGAATACTATTTTCAAGGATGAGCGTTCCCTCAGCCCGGATTTTATTCCCGATGCCTTGCCTCATCGTGATGGTCAAATTAATGCTCTCGTGTATGCTCTCAAGCCCTTGGCTGAGGGGGGTAAGGCGAGTAATGTTTTTGTCTTTGGTCCTCCCGGCGCGGGGAAAACCGCCACGCTTCGTTATGTGGTGAGTCAATTGAAGGAGTTTTCCGGTCGTGTGCGTCCGGTTTACTTGAATTGTTACGGATACAATACTCGTCAAGCCGTTTTGGCGGAACTAACACGAATCGTGGAGCGTCCCGTTCCCTCTCGTGGAATGAGTACGAGTGAGTTGTATCAGAAGGTCTTAGAGGGGTTGAAGTTTGCTAATTTTGTTCCGGTGCTGGTGTTTGATGAGTTTGACCAATTGATGGAGAATGATGGGAATGACTTATTGTATGATATTTTGCGCATTCCTGAAAATGGTCGCGTGGCTATTCCGGTTATTTTGATTTCCAATGACACGAGCATTCCTTCGCGTTTAGATGCGCGTGTGCGAAGTAGTTTTAGTCATGAGAGTGTGGAGTTTGGTCCTTACACTCCGATGCAGTTGAAGGATATTTTGCGTGAACGTGCTTCCTTGTCGCTCGTGCCGAATGCTATTTCTCCGGATGTCGTGGGTTTGATTGCCGCTCATGCTTCTAAACGCGGGGGCGATTGCCGTGTGGCGATTGAAACGCTTCGTAAGGCCGCGCGCAATGCGGAGCGTGCGAACGCGCAACAGATTTCCGAAGAACACGTCAGAGCAGCGTTTGAGGATCCGGAAACGCATGCCGTGCAAAAATCGATTCCTTATTTGTCCGAGTCCCACAAGCAAGTCTTGAAAGGATTGTTTTTGCTCGGCGGAAAAAATGTTCCTTCGAATGATTTGTATGTGAAATTGGCCTCCCAAGGCATCGGTTTGAGTGATCGCCGCATTCGAGAATTATTAGTTGAACTCGAAAAGCGCAAGGCCGTGACCACCACCACGGATGTTTCTGGTCGTGGACGTACAAAGCGTATTACGGTTAATTTTTCGGAACAGACGATGGAAAACTAGTGTCATTATTTCCGTTTATTTTATCATTTTATTCAAATCAGTTTCATTCGCCTGTTCCACATCTTTGGGCGAATTGAGCGGTTGCCAGAAGCCGTTGTGTGAAAACACGCGCAATCGCAGGGAGGGGAACACGTCGTATTCCAGGCTTCCTTTTTTGGGGAGCACCGCTTCAATGTGGGTGCGGTTGAAAATGTACCATCCGCAGGATACTCTTTCTTTCAATAATGGTTTTTCCACGAATTCCGCGTAGCCGTTGCGTGATTTGACTAATCCAAATGGTAATCGCGGCCGGCAGGTGCATATCGTGTTTTCTTTGACGTTGCATAACTCCTTGAGTGGAATATTCGTCAAATCGTCCGCGTTTAACACTAATACGTAGTCCGCGTTGCTATGTAAGAGGGCATTTCTCAGTGCTCCGGCTGTTCCCATGGGTTCGTTTTCGTATGCGCATTCGATGTTTTTTCCGGGGTATTTTTCATGAATGAATTGTTGGATCATTTCTCCCTTGTATCCCGTTGCGATGATTATTTTTTTCATGTGGGGGAGGATGTAATCCAATTGCCACGCGAGAATGGGTTTCCCCTGTACTTCCACCAGTGCTTTCGGTTTGTCCGCGTTCATGCGCGAACCTTTTCCTCCGGCGAGAATAATGGCGTCCATACCTTTCTACGTGTTTGCAGGTATTAATGGGTTAGTGGTTCAACGATGGTTGAATCATTATTCTTCTTTTGGTCTGCGTCGGAATAGTTTTCCGGCGCGGCGTAGTCCTGATTTGATGCGTTCCCATCGCGTGGGGTTATTTTCTTGAACGATAGCTCGTCTTGGTTCTTCTCTATTAGGAGGGAGCTCTCGCGGGCCCTCGCGGCGGTGCTGATTCTTCTCTCCAATTCCCCATATATCGTAGCTTGGTAATTCGCATCCGTGCCGGGTCTCTTGACGCGAGGGCTTTATCCAATTCGTTTTCTAATTCTTTCTCTTTAAGGTATCGGTCGCGTTGTTGTTCGGCTTCGCGCACACCCTCTTGTGTTAATGGTGGTGTTCGTCTCCATTTTTCGCGAGTGGTCTCTGTAACGGTGGGCAATATTTTTTGTTCCCGTGCACGCTGCGACCATTCTTCTATGACTCGTCTCCCTCCTTCTATTGTTGCTGGGTCTGTTGGTGGTTGAATTTTTTTTCTGATTCTTTTTCGTTCGGTTTGTTTAGCAATTGTTGCGAGTCTTCCATTAGTGAGTCCGTGTTCGACTCCCTGCAGGATGCTCATTCTGTTTTTCATTCCGTGAATATTTTTTTCCATTTCGGTTGCCATTATGGGGTCATTCCCGTTCTTTTTCATTTGGTTTAAAACGTACATGTCTGATTCGAGTTGTTTTTGTATTCGTCCAATCATTTTTTGTAGTTCGGGAATGCGTGCATTTCGCACTTCATCTACTTTCATTCGTCGATAAGTTCCGTCGGGAAAATTTTGTTTAGTGCTCGAATGATATTTGTCCATGGTTCTCACCACGTATTCGGCCATCCTCATTTGATGCTCAGTTGTCATGTCGCTCCATTTTCTTCCTGCGGGATCGGTATATAATTTTTCGAATTTTCCATAATTCGTGAGTGAGAGTTGTTTCATTGGTTCGCCTTTCTTTTTGCCAACGCGGATGCTCTTTCGTTCGTCTTGCTTCCAGATTATTTCTCCTTTTTGTTTGCCTGGTTTCAAGTATTTTTCATTTCCTCTTTCTAGACTATTCAAATAATTTTTCACATCTTTTGGAGTTTGCAGTCCGCGTATGCGCATTCTTTCGGCGTCTATCATTTCCCTCGTTGTGAGTGGAATGGTTGCGCGTCGCTGCATGCGGTTCATGCGCAATGCGTATGCTGCTAATGGTGTGGATGCTTTTTCCAGGGTGGATGGTCCAAAGTAGATTGGTTTATCCTTTACTTTGGGAATGCGGATGGGGTGCATTCTTTTTTTGGAAAGTTTTGGTCGGGGTGCAACGGTCGATCTCACGGCTGTTGGAGTAGGTTTTCCAACTAATCTCATTCGGGGAGCACGTTTGGGTGCAGGCATGCATTCGGAATCATTTTTGGGTTTTTATACTTCGGCGTGGAAATCGTTATTTTTATCCTAAAATAGGTCTGAGCAGTCCATTTTCCACCCGCACGTGGGACAAGTGGTCTTGCACTTGTTTTCATACATCTTGGTTTCGCAACATACACAAACGTGTTCCATTTCCATCCTTTTTCCTTTTTCTCCTACTTAAACGTGTTTTTTCGGGTTTCCTTTAAAAGTCTCAAAAGCGATTATTCCCTTGGTTGAGAGAGGGGTTTTTCTCGTATGGCAAAAAAATCGAAAAAGGGTCCTGCGAAGATTGCGGGGAAGCAGATTCGTAAGCAAGTGAAGTCCTTGAATGAGAATGTCCGCGATGTCCGGAAGGGAGTGGCAAAAGAAGTGACGCGTGCTACTAAGAAAATGGCTTCTCAGACGAAGGATATCAAGGAAGAATTGTCTAAACTTTCCGATGATTTGAAGGCCATGAAGACGAAGGGCAAAGAACCCAAGCGTGAGTTGAGCATGTACAATTTGTTTGTGCGCAAGCAGATTGAGCAGGGGAAAACATTTGAGGAGGCCACTAAATTGTGGAAGTCTTCCCGCAAAGTGATTGAGAATCCCGAGTTAGCTAATGTTAAACCTAAGACGCGGACGAAAACGATTACTAAAACGAAGGTCGTTGTGAAGAAGGTTCCAAAAATAGTTGTGCGTAAGGTTCCGATGTACGATCCCAACGCCAATAGTGTTTCGAAAGAAACCAAGGAGTCATTAAACAAAGTCATGCGTGAACTCAATGCGTTAAAAACCGAAATGAGTTCTGCTGTTCCGGAGGTCCAATCCATGTCCATGCCTAAAAACCATAAGCCTTTTCCTTCCTTGATGCAATCGAGTTCCGATCTTTCAAACGAGGAAGTAGCCGTTCGTTTAACGCGCTTGTATTTTGAAGAAATTGCCCGTTTAGGTTTCAAGCGTCGATTGGATTTTGATGCCATTATTAATGCGTATTATTATTGCTTGCAGCGCTTGGAAAACAAGGATAAAGAAATGGACGTCATGCGTAAATTAGTTGATCGTGAAGAGAATAAGATTACGCACGAGAGTAAGGCTCAATTATTCCCGGAGATGAACGAATAACTCGTCGTGTTGAGTGAGTGTGAGAATATGCAATTCAGGTATTGTCCGCAGTGTGGGAGTATGGATTTTGTTTCCGTACAGAATGGTCAACGCTGTCGGAAGTGTTCTCATCCGGGTCCTTTTCCCGAGGGTTCGATGGAGAAAATTAATGAGATCAAGAAGCGTGCCCCCCGCAGCGTGTCAACGGTTGCTTCCAAGCCTGCGGAGAATGCTTCTCAGTCCATGCGTGAATTGGCCGATAAACTAAAATCAATGAAAGGAAAATCGGATGGGGATGTTGAGTTTCTCTGAAAGGTTGATCGTGTTATGCGTAATGATTGGAATGATTGGATTTTCATGGCAGCGGTGGTGTTTTCCGTCGTGGTTTTGTTTTCGTTCGCCGCGCAGCGTGTTTCCGTAGATCGTGTGGTGAGTGATGCAGTGGTTCCTTCCGCGGATTGTGTTTCGTATTCTACTTCGCAAGTCGTGGCCTTGTCTTCTTCGCTCTTGCTTTGTCCCGAAACCACTCACTATGTGGATTATTTTTCGGTTGAAGAAGATGGTCTCGTGATTGATTGCCAAGGCTCCACTATCCAGGGGAGCGGGGGCGCGTTATTCGTTCCTGTGATTGATAATCCTAATCTCACGTTGAAGGATTGTTCCACGCAGGGATTTGATGGGTTGTATTCCACGCTCAATCCGTTAGTGGTGCGTGTGGAAAATCGTTCGTAGACTCATCATTATTATTTTTCTTTTTTTTACAAGTGCAATAATATTTCTTTGAGGCCGTGGGCAATGACATCTGGGTCGAGTGCTACTGTCCGGACGAGTGTTCTACTGATAACTTTGCTCGTTTTCCCAGGTTGCTTCATTTTGTTCCATCGTTCGATAATTTTTCGTTCTTGTTCGGGTGTTAATCGAAACTCATGGGTTTCTTTTCCTGATGCGCTACTCACGCGCAGTGCGGGAATGACTTTTCCTTGTATTTGTTTGCGAATTAGCGTGAATCGAAATTGGGGATGTGGTCTTGCTCTTCCGTGCATGACTTTGTGAATGTGGCTCGCCACCTGCCTTCGTCGTGTGGTGCTGGGAGGTGCTCCCCTGCGTGGCGGGAGATTTCGTCGATTGATTGCGGTTGCCATACTCTCTTTTTATGATGTTTTGAGCTTTTTAACGGTGTATGTGGGTCGAAAAGTACACGCCGAACACGTTGTCCGCGCTCATTGGCAATCCCGAGGCCATGTCAGAGATTCATTTGTGGGCGAATGGTTGGAAGCAGGGTTCGCCGCAGAAGCCTTTGTTGCTGGTGGGTCCTCCTGGCGTGGGCAAGACGGCGTCCGCGTATGCGTTAGCGAGAGAGTTTTCCTGGTCATTAGTTGAATTCAATTCCTCGGATGCGCGGGATAAGGATGCCGTTGAAAAGGTCGTGATGGGTGCGGCTGTGAATGCCAGCTTCACGGGACAATTGCGCTTGGTTTTGTTGGATGAAATTGATGGGGTGCAGGGTAACGAGGACAAGGGTGGTCTGAGTGCCGTGTTAAACGTGTTAAAGGAGGGTCGTAATCCCATTATTCTCACGGCGAATGATATTTATGGGGATAAACGCCTCGCGAGTATTCGCACGTATGCCAAAGTCATTTCATTCAAGAAAGTTCCTTATCCTTCTATTGCTAAATTGTTGCACGAAATAGCGGAACGTGAGAACATGGATTATGATGCCATTTCCCTTAGTGAATTGGCTAAGAATTCTTCCGGTGATGTGCGCGCGGCATTGTTGGATTTGGAGGCCCTTTCGCGGGTGGGGAATAAAATTACGCTGGATGATGTTTCTCAAGCGGGTTATCGTGAGCGTGTGGATAATATTTTCAATGTCATTCGCACGATGTTTGTTTCGGCTTCCCTGAGCGAGGTTCGCCGTGCGCGTTCAACGGTTGAAGTCGACCCTGATTTGTTGAAGAAGTGGGTGGATGAGAATATTCCGCGACAATTTCCGATGTTTCCCTCTCTCGCGTATGCATTCGATGGTCTTTCGCGCGCGGATATTTTTGATGGTCGTATTTTTAGGCGACAGCACTATGGTTTTCTCAAGTATTCCGGTGATTTGGCAGCGAGTGTGGGTTTGCGTACGAATGTGCGGGCGCATGGTTTTATTTCATACCAATTTCCCGGCATTTTGAAGCGGTTGAGTTTGTTGAAAGGTTCGGCGAAGAAATCAACCATCGCTAAAATCCAGTCCCATGTTTCCGGTTCACGTAAACGGATTGCTCAGGAATTGTCCTATTGGCCTATTTTTGTTGAGCATGATATTCATCCTGAATATTGGGTCAAAACCTTTGATTTTGATGAGGATGAGTTGGGTTACTTGCTCAATACCTCTCCTTCGTCTGCCAAAATCAAGAAAATAATGAAACGATTGGAGAGTCCGGTTGAAAAAACGTCTGCCGTTGAATCTAGCGCGAAAACGAAATCTTCTCGCGGAAAAAAATCCCTCGCGGAGCGTAATGATCAAGCAACTTCTCCCGTGGTTGAAAAACTTCCTGCGAAAGAACCCGATACCGAGGATGAGGGAGAGTCCAAGAAACAAACCTCCCTTTCGTCTTTTTTTGGTTCGTAGTTGGTTTATTTTTGCGCGGGGGTTCGGTACGCTTTGCGCAAGTATAACAATAATCCTACTGCGCGAACATTTGGGTTGGTTTCGGATAATTGTAATAGGTTTTTTTTCCATTTTTCGTGTGCGCATGTTCGTTTAACAAAATCCGTGTATTCGTTTTTTTGTAGTAATACTTCGGCTAATGATGGGTATTCCATGGATGCGGCCATGGCTGCCTCTTCGACTCCTTTTTCTAATACTGTTTTTTCAAGTTCGAAGAGTGTTTTTCGCGATACTTTTTCGGAGGGATTAACGATGACACTCCAATCCGGGTTCACTATTTTTTTTCGTTCTTTTCCAGCTTCATCGGGCATGCGTGAGAGTCGAATGACTTCATTGAACGCCGCTACTTTGGGATGTCTCACGTGCTGCTTGACCAGCCATTGCGTTCGTTTTTCCACGTGTACATTTCCCCTTTGGGGAGTGAATCGTGCCCGTATTCGTGCCAAAAAGCCATTTTCCCTTGTTAAACGTCGGTTGAGCGGGGCGTTCATACACGTAACTTTCTTCCATTTGCCCTTTAAGGGTTTCCTTGGGATGCTTGCTATGAATGCCCGCGACAAGGCGTGGTTGGCTGAGTTGAGCCACGAACACCCGACTCCTTTTTGGGTCCTTTTTCCTCGTGTTTCGCAAACGCATTATTTTGAATTAGCGGATGCTTTTTCGCGCGTGGCCAAAAAAGTAATGATTTGTTATTCGGTGAAGACAAACCCTCATCCGCGTATCTTGGATGCGTTATCCAAAATGGAATCCGGTTTTGAGTGCGTTTCCCTGCGTGAACTGGAAAATGTTAAATCATTTACGGGTCCAAAAATCCTGAATAGTTGTTCTTCTTCCGATGAGGAAATCACGGAAGCCTTGTCTCAAAACGCGTTAATTATTTTGGATTCCCTCTCCCAAGCAGAGCAGGTTGCTAGGTTTGCGGAAAAAAAGCCTTTGTCTGTTGGTTTGCGTATTCGTTTGGATCATCATCGTTTTGGTTTTTCTCCGAATGAGTTGCGTAAAACGATTGAGCATGTTTCTCAACTCGGTTTGCGCGTGACCGTGTTGCATAGTCACCCGGGCACGAATACTACTCTCAAGTCCTATCGCCAATTCATGATTACATTTTCCGCCATCGTGAAAGAATACCCTTTCTTGGAGGGGGTGGACATTGGTGGTGGTTTTCCGGGGAGTGTTTCCTTGCACATGCGTCATGAAAAGCTGAGCGACTATGCGAACGTGGTGCGTGAGCAATTGGGTGATTTTCTTTCGGCGCGCGCGTTATATGTGGAATCGGGCCGCTTCCTTTCGGAGGACACGATGCTCCTTGTTACGCGTGTCATGCACGTGAAAAGTGTCGAAGGTCAAGCGTTTGCATTATTGGATGCGGGGATTAATCTCCTCCCTCGTTTAACCATGAATCCGTATCGTTTTCATGCATTAGAGGAGACGGGTGCGCGCAAAGCGAGTATTCGTCTGGCGGGTCCCTTAATGTTTGGTTCGGATGAGTTGGGTCAAGTTTCTGCCGCGTTGAGCGTTGGGAACGCGTTAGTCGTTGAAAACACGGGCTCGTATTGCACGGAAATGTCGTGGAAGCTTTCGCGGGATTTTCCTAAAATTATTGTGATTGAATAAACGCCTATTCGTATTTTTTATTTTTTTTTAAATTGCGATAGTTATTCTCCTTTTTTTTTCACGTGAGCCATTTTTTTAATACTTTTTCGAATTGTTTTCGTTTGTTCTCGTTGCGTGTCCATTTTTGGTTGG
>VGJJ01000023.1 GCA_016867455.1 Candidatus Iainarchaeum sp.
AGATATTCTTCTTTAGTAATATCTCCATCCGCATATTTTCGTTTCAAGGATACAAGTGGAGATTCTTTGCTTTTTGTTTCAGAAGCAGCATTATTCACAACAGTCACCTGCTGAACCTGCTGCGAGGCACCCGCAAAAATCTTCATAGGATCCTCTGCAAGAGTAGCAATCTTCCACGTTTTACTAAACATCCACAATCCAACAGGAAGACCAATAATAGTTAAGCAAGCAAAAAACGCGAAAAATACCCAAACTAATGCAAGCCACCAACCAATGAAAAGAAACCAAATTATACGAACAATAGTCGATGCCATCAAATCACCACACCAACCTTGAGGCCCCATTGTTTAAAATCCTACGCTCTTTCTAACGCCGACTTTTAACCATGCAAAAAACCCTTTTTTGAATGTGGGACAAAGTATCATTCGTGCGCCGGGGACGTTTGCGCACGCAGATTTTGGAAAACCTCATCCGGCCGAATAACCCAACGGACTTGGCGAAACGGCTGAATTCGCACCGGCCAACCGTTTCCCAGGCGATTGCCGTGCTAATGGCCCACAATCTCGTCAAGCGGCTCAATCCGCATGAGAAAAACATTAGTTTGTACGAAATCACTGCTGATGGGCTTAAAGTCCTCAAACAAGTCAAGGGAATGAAAGAACGATTTGCAGCGGACTCCGATTGATTGAAAAGAACGAGAACATGAATTAGAATATGGTGCACATTTCAATTCCAACTGAAAAAGACATTCCCCAAATCGCACCCCTCATTCAGGAGTATTTTCCCTACACTCAAATAGATGAGTTTGAACTCGCACGAAGAATGGCATCACCGGTATTTTTCTATCATATTGCGCGGGAAAAAAACACGTTTGCAGGTTACGCGGAGTGGGAAATAATCGATGAAAAAAATAGAATCGTTCGACTCAATGGAATTGCCATTTTGCCAAAATTCCAAGGGAAAGGTTTGGCTCACGCACTCATGAACGCAGGAGAAAGCATGGCGCGTGAAAAAAAAATGCAAAAAATGATTCTACTTGTATCTGAAACCAATAACGAGGCCAAAAAACTATATGAAAAAAATAAATGGAACTATTCACGCACCCATATCAAAAAAATTAATGGGAAAAAAACAGAAGTGTGGGAAAAAGAAATAAAATAAAAAAATCCGACACTAGTACGCCTTCGCAAACAACGTATACCATTCCGCGGGCTGATTGCAATGAATACATGCTCCGCCCTTGTGGGGTTTCTCATCTAAGGGAATGCAGCGAGAAGTGGCAGTGGTTTTTTCTTTCAAGGCTTTTTCACAATCCACTTGGCCGCAAAATAATGCACGAATCAGTTTGCGCTGCGCGAGAGCGGATTCAAACTCTTTCATCGTGGACACGGTCACAAGACTGTCTTTCACCCATTTTTCCTGCTTCGCAAACATCGCGTGATGCATCGCGGACAATTCCTCATCCACGACTTTCTTGATTTCATGCAAAGGAACAATCTTTTTTTGACCCGTGTCACGTCGAACAAGGACACATTGGTTGTTTCCCACATCCCGAGGACCTAATTCGATACGCAAGGGGATGCCTTTCATCTCCCACTCGTTGAATTTCCAGCCCGCGGAATAATTATCACGCGCATCCACGAGAGCATTGTATTCGTGCAATTGTTTTTCTAACGCCGCAGCGGCCTTCATGACTTGTTCACGAGAGGCATCAAAAATAATAGGAACAATCACCACTTTGTTTTTGGCCAAATGAGGAGGAATCACGAGACCTTTATCGTCCCCATGCGTCATGATGACAGCACCAATCAAACGTGTACTGATGCCCCAGGAGTTCTGCCACGCCAAATGATCTTTTTCATCTTCCCCACTAAATTTTATTTGAAATGCACGGGAAAAATTTTGCCCCAAATCATGAGAGGTCCCCATTTGCAATGCTTTCCCATCCGGCATGAATCCTTCAATGGTAAACGTATCATTGGCTCCCGCGAAACGCTCTCCTTTGGTTTTCCAACCCATGATTACAGGGATAGCTAACAATTCATGCGCGACGCGCTGGTATTCTTTCAAAAAACGCAGGGTGTCTTCTCGCTCTTCCTCATGCGTGGAATACACGCAATGTCCTTCCTGCCACAAAAATTCTCGCGTACGCAAAAACAATTTGGTTGCCTTGATTTCCCATCTAACCACGTTGCACCACTGATTAATTTTCAAGGGAAGATCACGATGCGAACGAATCCACTTGGAATACATGTCATACATCATGGTTTCACTCGTGGGACGGATGGCGAGACGTTCTTCACTCTCCGCATTTTCGTCCTGAGCAATCCACGCGACTTCGGGAGCAAAACCTTCCGCGTGCTCTTGTTCTTTTTTGAAAAAAGACTCAGGAATCAACAACGGAAAATAGGCATTCTGCACGCCCAATGATTTTATTCGAGCATCAAAATAATGCTGAATCTGCTCCCACATCATCATGCCAAGAGGACGAATAACCATGAAACCATGAATGGGTGCATAATCAGCGAGCTCACTCTTCAAAACGACTTGATTGTACCACTCCGACATGTCCTCGGATTTTTTGACCGTGATACCAACGAGCTTAGGGGCTTTTTCAGCAGGCATAAACTACCACGCAACAAAATGGTTTATAATGGGTCCCAAACCCACTTCATGGGAAGGGGGAGTAGTATAGCCTGGTAGTATACCACCTTGGGGTGGTGGCGACCCCAGTTCAAATCTGGGCTCTCCCGTAAGGGTTTCGCCCCTTAAGGACGAAATCGGGGTATCGCAAAACGATACCCCTCATTTTTCTTTTGACTGCACAGCTACTTTTCTTTTTCTCAAAAAGAAAAGGAGTGTTTTTAAAGCCCAAATTTTTATGAACACCATGGCATCACGCAAAACCAGCAAAAAGTACACGCTCAACCAGCGAAAAACACGCTCACGCAAGGCACACAAAGCCGTTCGCGCGGAAAAAACCCACTCTCACGAACATCGTGAACAATTACACCGCGCCCGCCGAGCATTGCGAGCGTTGCGACACTTAGTCATTTTACCCAAAGCCGTTATTCACTCTTCTCGAATGCACGTTCCTGAACGCATGCTCGAAGAAGTACCCGAACAAGCCCTCATTGAACACTGGGAAGCATTGGGCGAATTGAAAGGAAAAGGAATTGAAGTACGCTCCACACGCTATCCCGTAAGACAACACTTGACCAGGGAAATCGAACTAGATGCCCCCATTTCCACTCACGCAAGGCAGTTTGCCGCGAGACACGGCTTAATCATCCGTGAACGACACAGTCCTTTCCGACACGCCATGGAACGCATTTTCGGATAATGCCTATTTGAACGGCAGCCTCATCATTAAAAGCCCCCGTCTTGTCCATGTATCATGAAATTCGAACTTGTTGCGAAGGCATTTGACGAAATAGAAAAAACGTCCAAACGCGTGGACATGACCACGCAACTCGCCGCATTGTTTGAACAAACACCCGCGGAGGACATGAAGAATGTCATCTACTTACTCCAAGGAAGACTCGCCCCCGCATACGAAAACACGGAGACAGGACTAGGAGAAAAACTCGTAATACAAGCCATTGCACGCGCAACGGGATATACGAAAGAAGATGTGGAAAAAAAATTCAAAAAGACCGGAGACTTGGGACAAGTTGCCAGTGAATACTTGGAAAAAAAAACCCAGCAATCACTCATACGCACCACGTTGAGCGTGAAAAAAGTCCACGAGAATTTCTTGAAACTAGCCACACTCACCGGAGAAGGAACACAGGAATTGAAAATAAAATTACTCGCCGAATTACTCAATTCTTCCACGCCCAACGAGGGAAAATTTGTCGTGAGATTTGCATTAGGAGCATTACGATTGGGAGTAGGAGACCCCACATTAATGGATGCACTTGCACACGTTCACTTGAATGAGTTCCAAAAAGAAAACACCGCATTAGTCAAAGAAATAGACGAAAGCACGGGAAAAAAATCCCCCGAAGAAAAAATACGAAAAATACGAATGAAATTACGCGAACAAATTGAAGCCAAATACAACATTTACTCGGACCTGGGAACGCTCGCCCAAAAACTAACCGAAAAAGGACTCAAGGGGCTCAATAACATTGACTTGGAACCCGGCGTCCCCATTCGACCAACCCTGGCAGAGAGGCTTCCATTAGCCAAAGACATTATTGAAAAATTAGGAAAATGCATCGTGGAATCAAAATATGATGGTTTCCGCCTCCAAGTGCACAAAAAGGGAAAAGATGTGTGGATTTTTTCGAGAAACTTGGAAAACATGTCCGACATGTTCCCCGAAATCGTGGACGCGGCCAAAAAACAATTAGACTGCCACACGTGCATCGTGGAAGGAGAAGCACTCGCGGTGAATGAGGAAACCCAAGAATTTTTCCCATTCCAGATTACCATACAGCGCAAGCGAAAATATGACATTGATGAAAAAGCCAAAGAGCTCCCATTGAAACTTTTTCTGTTCGACGTGATGAGCATTAATGACAAGAACCTCATGCCACTCCCCTTCCACGAACGAAGAGAAAAACTCAAAAAACTCATTATGAAAGGAGAAACCATCGAACTCACGAATGGAATCATCACGGATAGTTCAAGGGAAGTGGACAAGTTCTTCAACGAAAACGTGAGTGGAGGATTAGAGGGAATCGTTTGCAAAGACTTGAACGCGCCCTACATTGCGGGAGCACGAAAATTCGCGTGGATAAAACTCAAACGCTCATACAAGGGAGAATTGCAAGACACGGTGGACTTAGTGATTATTGGTTTTTACAAAGGAAAGGGCAAACGCACCGAATTTGGATTAGGGGGATTGCTCGCTGCCGTGTACGATGACAAAGCCGATTTGTTCAAATCCATTACGCGCATTGGAACAGGGTTCTCGGAAGAAATGCTCGCGGATTTACACAAACTACTTTCTAAACACACCCTCAACCATAAACCCGCACGCGTGGATAGTGACGTTACCCCATACGCGTGGGTGGAACCCAAATTTGTAATTGAAGTGCGCGCGGATGAAATCACGCAGAGCCCCATGCACACGGCCGGACGTGAACAAGGGGAAAGCACGGGTTACGCGCTGCGATTCCCACGCATATTAAAACGGCGGAATGATAAGGAACCTGAAATGGCCACCACGGTGAGAGAGATTATCAAAATGTATCAAAACCAAAAGAAAGTCAAAGTGGAGGAAGCACGGTGAGCACACTCATACGGGTAACCAACAAGCTCATGGGAATAGGATTATTCGCCCTCGCTTTCGGATTAGTGGTCATTTTCTTATTAGCCATTGATGATTTTGTGATTAAACAAAGACTATACTTTTTACGCACAGGAGATTGGGAAAACTTAGTAGCAGTCACCGTGTTTGGAGTATTACTCGCATACGTACTCAAAAAATTATTATTTTTACAATACCGATGGGGGTTGAAGAAACGATGAACGTGTTCAAACTCCTCGTGACAGCCGTATTAGCAGGAACAGCCATCTATTTCATCACCGGACTCATGGCACCGCTCTTCGTGCCGCAGACTAATCTATCCAAGAGCGTGGATGAATTATTGCTCGAAGCCCAAGCCCAATTAGGGGAAAACAGTTCCAAAGAAATCAACACGTATCCAGACCAAACCCTCAACGCGAGAAATTATGACAATATCACGCGCAACGTAGCATTTACCTGTGCGGGAAGCGAATGCTGCCCATTCCTGGAAAATTGCACCCAAAATGTAGGAGCCACTCCCGAAATCATTCGCTTCTTCAAGAATGGAAAAACCACCCTGAGTGCACGCTGTGAAAAAAGTGAATCCGAATTGCATACGTGCAACGTTTATGTGGGAAAAATTCCTGCACAACTAAAATTCATGAACGTGGACGCACCCGTAGGAACGTTCCAAGCAGGAGAAACCATCACGTTTAACATGGTATTATTCAACACGGGAGAAGTGGACACGACCGCTGTCACGGCACGCATCCAAGTGTGGGAAAAACAATTTGAAAATGGAAAAGAAGTCGAAAAAATATCGTATGAAAATGAAAACAACCTGGGAAGTATTTCCGCGAGAAAAACAACCAGCACCTCACTCAGCGCTATTCCTTCTAACCAGGGAAGTTATCGCATTATCATACGTGCCTCTGCGGAAAACGCAGGATACGTGGAAGACGAATACTTGTTGAACGTGGGCGGGGAAATCATTAGCACGTGCGCCGTGGACAATGATACTCCTTTTGAGAAAAAATATGATTCATTTGAGAATGTGTGCCGGGAAAAACGATACTGCACCGGATGCGGGTTTGCGTTTGAATGCAGGAACGCGTGGGAGAGCGTGAGCACCATCCCACAAGGATGGTATTTTGACACGCAGCGCGGGGAGAGCACATTCACGTATATCCTATCGCCCACGACGAATGGGGAATGCTAGCCCATTAAGTCGGGAAATAACCAAAAGAAACGCTATTTTCCTGAATGGAGACGGTCCTCGGCCCACGTTAAAAATGAGGGAAAGAGGCCCTTATTCAACACTTCCGGGTGAAAGGAAACACCCGCCACCGGCCGCGTAGCATGGAAAATAACCTCATTGGGATTCAGAGAAGAATACGCGGCGGAGGCGAATCCGGTGGGCAAAGTAATGGTGTGGGAATGCAACCCATAGACGTTTAACGTGGAGAGACTGCCGTCCAAGAATGCGCGATTTTTACGCACAACGATGGAGTGAACCCCCACGCAGGGTTGTTTCATATCGAGGACTTTTCCCCCATAAACAAGACTTACGAGTTGCTGACCCGCACACACGCCCAACACGGGACGCTCACTATTTTTCAACCACGATATTTTTTTTACATACTTCAAATAATCATTATCCAACAACTGACAGCCGGACAAAATAACCGCATCAAATGATTGCAATGACTTCTCCGTAAACGCACGCAGGGGGATTGCTTTACTCGGAACAGGCAATGAACGCTGAATCGGCCAAACAAACTCACGCACGCTCAACAAATCATTGTCACGGGAACAATTCACCACCAGCACGGAATGAATCATCATCTCGAATTCCTCCCATGTTTAGCACGTTTGGCTTTCACGCGCTTTTTTTTGACAAGCTTCTTAGGTTTGACACGGATTTTTTTTACAGAAGCTTTTTGAGAGGGATTGATTTTTTTACGCAGATGCTCATCCACTAATTGCGCACGCAAAATATGACGCGTTCCCTGCAAGCCTTTCCACTCATCGTGATAATTAGAAATGTAAATTTTTTTAGCAAACAACGGAGCATTAACCACAAATGATTCAAACTCGCCCCCCTCCCCAATGGAAGAAAGGCCGTGTTTTTTCTCCAATGAACGCAAAACATGTACTGCATTCTCATCCATTTTCTTGCCCAACCATTCATTGTCTAATCCCTGTGCCGCGACGCTCGTAAGAATTACCTCAAACCCATTCACTAACAACTCATGCCAATGAGACGCCGGAGAGGTTTGCCACAAGGGGTTGTAACAAAACAATCCCAACTCAAAACAAATTTTTTGAATCCGGCTGGCTTGATACGTGGAAAACACCGCGCCCGTGACCACCCCCTCAATCTTATTTTTTTGCTTCAACTCACTCAAAACACGTTTCAAATCCTTCATTTCCTGAGACTTTTGACCACTCGTTTGTACGATCAACAAGGGAAAACCCATGGATTCGGCCTGCAACTTCGTCCAATCAATATTGGGAACATGAAACAAAAAAGATTCCGTATTCTGTGGACGCATCGCCACTAAACAAGATATCTCGTGACCCGCATACTTAGCCAAATGCAACGCATACACGGAATCCTTTCCCCCGGAAAACAAACACGCGAGACGCATGCGTTACACCTGGCGCGGCAAATCAATCACAATCGACGTGCCCTTTCCTTCACGCGATTTACCTTCCTTAAGACCGCGCTGCACCAAACTAAACAATGATTTCAATTCACGAATATTCTGATGCAACTCCCGCGCACCCGTCATTCCTACCGTGAATGATACGCCCTTGTTCCATTGATCAATATCCCCAATCACCGGAACCCCAGACCGTCGAATAAAATCCGCACGATGAGTATCATTTCGAAACGTGTTACGAAACGTATCCAACCATTTCTGGGTTTGCTCAGGAGGAATGGGCAAATATATCTGAAATTCCTCCCCACCCACACGACCCACAAAACCACCATGATTCTTAGCAAAACGTGAAAGCGCATTCGAAAAATGATCCAAGACAACATCTCCGACCCCGTGACCAAAAAGTGAATTGACTTGCTTAAAATCATCCAAATCAACCATCGCCAACGTGAAAGGTTTACGCAACCCATTACGTAAGGACTCGCGCAACAATGCCGTGAACGCGCGCTTATCATAAACGGAAGGCGTTTGATGATGCTGCACCAAATCCCGCGCCTGAATCCTCCGCAACGCAGCAGCCGTTTTAAGAATGGTACGATACTCTCCCAAAACACGCTCTTTCATGCGTGCGGGAAGCAACCCAAATGCGGCACGAAAAACAGAAGAATGAAAACGCTCCTGCGCCACACGCGCCGCACGATCCGCCGCACGAAATGCACGATTGAAAACAAACGGATCCGTAACCACATTACGACCCAAACGATAACCCCTCTGATGAACCGCATACTTGAGCGCGGTCTGATACCCATCACTCTCACGCACAACGGAAGGAAGCAAACGCGAACGGAAACGCATGACTATTCTATCCGAGAAACCCGTCCGAGAACGCACGCGAGGAGAAGGCATGCAGGAAAAGAGAGCCTATCCTATATAAATTCCAAACTCGCACAACAAGGAATGAAACCCCTCATCATCGCCCTCGGCGGGAATGCCCTCATCCGGGAACATGAGATTGGAAACTATGCTCAACAAATGAAAAATATTACCCATGCGTGCAAGGAAATTGCCGCGCTAGCCAAGAAAGATATTCCCCTCATCATCACCCACGGAAACGGACCTCAAGTGGGTAATTTAGAATTGCAAATGCAAGCCGCCTCGCCACGCATACCAAGCATGCCCCTGCATGTGGAAGTGGGCATGACGCAAGGAGAAATAGGACACTTGATTGCATTCGGTTTGAAAAAATGGTTGCCCGCACAACCCGTGAGTGTGGTCCTAACCCACGTGGAAGTGAATGAAAAAGATGAAGCATTTACGCATCCAAGTAAACCCATTGGACCATGGTATCAATCCTCGCAGCATCTTTCCCGGGAAAAAATTCCCTTTATCCATGATACGCGCAAGGGCTTTCGAAAAATTGTCGCCTCTCCCACCCCCCAAAAAATTGTTGAACTCAATGCGATACGCGAACTCGTGGAAAAAGGACACATTGTGGTTGCGTGCGGAGGAGGAGGAATTCCCGTGACGCGCAACAAGAATCATTGGTCATGCGCAGACGCAGTGATTGACAAAGACTTAACCACGCAAGTGTTGGGAAACGCACTCGCAGCAAGAGAAATGGTCATTCTCACGAATGAAAGCTACGCGTACACGCAGTACAACACGAAACCAATGCCCATTCACTCCCTATCATTGGCCAAAGCGCGTTACTACCTCAAACAAGGAGAATTCGGCCGCGGGAGCATGGAACCCAAAATACGCTCAACCATGCGCTTCATTCAAAAAGGGGGAAAGACTGCGTACATTGGAAAAACAGGCGAATTAGAGGAGGTATTATCGCATGAAAAAGGAACACGCATACACAAATGATTTGGAAAAAATACTTGACACTAAACCATTGAAGCAAATGAAAGGAAAAGACTTTTTGCGCACCGATGATGTGAATGAAGAACAATCCTACATGCTATTCCACCTCGCGGAACGACTCAAAAAAATACACCAAGATCACGAACCATTACCCCATTTATTAAACCAAAAAACAGTCACCTTATTTTTCGAAAAACCTTCCACACGCACGCGTGTGAGTTTTGATGCCGGTGTTCATTTACTCCACGGACACTCCCTCTTCATCGACAAAACCATTACTCAAATGGGAAGAGGAGAAGACATGCAGGACACCGCGTTGACACTATCGCGCTACACGGATTGCATTATGGCCCGCGTGTTCGAACACAAAGAATTAGAAACCATGGCCAAATACTCGGACAAACCCATCGTGAATGGTTTGACGAATGAAGACCATCCATGCCAAATTCTCTCTGATTTATTCACGATACGCGAACACTTCAAACGACTCAACAACATTACACTTATGTACACGGGAGTCAGCGACAACATCACAGACTCGCTATTGGTGGGATGCGCCATGTTGGGCGTCAACATGTACGTGGCCTCGCCAAAACAATTTCCCGTCTCGCAAAAATACTTGAAGATTGCACACTCATACGCGAAAAAATCGGGAAGCGAAATACGCGTGTTTAATGAAATGCCCGGGAAAGAAATTTTGAAGAATGTGAATGTGGTGTACACCGACGAATGGGAGAGCATGCACATGAAATTGGATAAGAAAAAACTCTTCCCCACATTAAGCAAATTCCAACTCAACGAAAAATTACTGCAAAAATGTGCCCGCGGAGCGGTGGGAATGCACTGCTTGCCCGCGCTGAAAGGAGAAGAGGTTTCTCACAACGTGATGTACGCCAAAAACTCCCTTGTGTGGGAACAAGCACGCAATCGAATGTATGTGCAAATGGCCTTGTTGAGTGCGATACTGAGGAGCTAAGATTAATCACGGAAATAGACACAACTTCTCGGCGCTCTGCCCTCCAAAGGGTTAAATGGCGAAAAATCGTATTCGAATGATGGACGAATCCCATGCCTTAGTGGTTTTTCAGGATACGAAAATCCGCCGAATTTGGTATAATGAGGAATGGCATTATCCAGTTGTGGACATAATTTCTGCCCTAACTGGAAGTATTGATGAACAGTCCTATTGGAGGCAATTAAAACATCGCGAGCCCCAACTCGTGACAATTTGTCACGGGTTGAAGATAGAAGCAAGGGATGGAAAACAGCGTGAAATGGATTGTGTCACGACGGGTGGTGCCTTTCGCTTAATCCAGTCTATTCCTTCTCCCAAAGCCGAACCATTCAAGCAGTGGCTCGCTCGAGTAGGGTATGAGCGCGTGCAGGAAATAGAGAATCCTGAATTAGCCCAAAAACGAATGAGAGAAATATACCATGCAAAAGGATATTCTGACGAGTGGATTGAGAAGCGCGTGCGTGGAATCACCGTGCGAAATGAACTCACTGGAGAATGGGGAAAACGAGGAGTAAAAGAAGGAGCCGAGTTTGCCATTTTGACCAATGAAATTAGTAAAGCCACTTTTGGTAAAACCGTGGAGGAACATAAACAATTCAAGGGATTAGCCAAAGAAAACCTGCGCGACCACATGAATGATTTGGAACTCATTTTCACGATGCTAGGAGAAGCCTCTACCACTAAAATCGCCCGCGTCAAAAACGCACAAGGATTTGAACCCAACCAAGATGCAGCAAAACGAGGAGGAACCATTGCAGGAGACGCACGAAAAAAATTGGAGATTGAAACAGGAGAATCCGTTGCAACACCCGATAACTACTTGGACGAACCTGAAGCCAAAAAGCGCAAACAACTCACTCCACGCAAAAAACAGACTAAAATATAATAAAGCGGGGGGAGGACCGCCGAAACATTTATATTTGCCCAATTACTGTCTCCGATGGTGATACTAATGGCAGCCCCCGCACAAGACAAAATCGCGCTCATATTCAAGAGGCGTGTCAAGAGGCATACCAAGATATCAAAAAATATTTATCAGATTTGACTAACCAATGTCCTGATGCGTGCCCAAATCCTAACCACTTTGGAAAGAAAACGTACGCAAGTTGTTATCAATCCACTAGTGAACAAAAAGGAGCCCATTGCTCTATGTATTATTACTTCTCCTGCACAAGAGAGCAAAGTTACCCTACGACAACGACGACCACGAATCAGAGTTAATCAAAACGAATTCGTGGAAGGGGAAAGCACGGAACGTCCCGCTAGAAAAATCAGAGCATTAAAGTGAATTGGGAAAAAACAGGAGAGAGATTCAATACCAAACTTTTGCAAAAAGTTTGATCAAAAGCCTACATGGGGTTTTGAAAAATCCCCGATGGTAGTCTGTTAGCGCCGCCGATAATGCGGGCACGGGGGGAGAGATTCAATACACACTCCTTTTTCTTTTGAAAAAAGAAAAAGTAGACGTCCAGTCAAAAAGAAAAACTTGGGGTTGTCGCTGGCAAGCGATAACCCGTTTCTCGGTTGGTCCAATCGAAATTGGACGGGGGGAGAGAGATTCAATTGGAAAAAATACCTCGCTGGTCAAAAACAGTATCTGAGCAATCGAGAAGATGGGGCAAGAGAGTAAATGCGCGATGGGTATAACCGCACAGAAAAAGTGATATCATCGACGACGCACAACGGGTTTACGGCGCGCCACCCTGGAACTACGACCAGCAGTTAGTCGTTGAGATGCAATCGAATGAGGAAAGATTTTCTTCCCACCCCCACTTGGGCGGCGCGGTCTCCTTTTTCGCGTCACGGAGTCTAATGCTATTTGCAAACCTATTCCCACATGCTTACCCCCGTGATCTGTCTTCCCTCCAAAAACCGAAAGTTGTGCCACTCCATCTCCGAGGCCACGAGTATATCTTGCTTGGGTAACCCTGTTTTCAATATCGCGTGCTAGCGCAAAAGCATTTCTCCCCCACGCATATTCGGCACCCAGTGAAACATTCCAGTGATCGGTATCCCCGCGCACAACCAGATCCAATACGCGACCTTTCCAATCAAAAGTGTGACGCAAAGCAGTTTGCTGAGAAGGTGGACCGATCTCCGGATCAACCGAATAATAAAATTTTGTTGCAGATGGTAGATTCAATTTAGCTGCGAGCAATGCATTCTCTCCCCCCCAAGGAGTTGAAAATCCTCTCACGCCGACCGTTGCCTTTCCCTCAAAAAGTTCTTTAGCAATACCCGCCGCCAAAAATTGGGTTTGTTCATTATTAACATCCGCGGAAGCAATCCAATTCAGACCAACGCCTTTCCAACCTGTCTCCGACCACCCCACAACGGAAGGAACAACCATCGCTTTATTGGTGCCCTCTTGATGAACAACATCTAAACCTAACAATGTAAGACTTGTCCCAGTACGCGTCGGGACCCCTGCACGAGAAACCATCCAGGGAACGCGCTCACCTGGACCGCCTTTATCAACAGAAGCGCAGGACACCGCACCCATCAACAACAAACCAGCACGCACCCAACGTCCCGCGTGAAAAACTTTTCTGACAACCATGAGACAATAGTAATTACAGAGTATATAAGTTTTGTCTTCAAAATGGTTTTCTAGAAAGAGTGGTGCCACTGGTTGGCACCACAACACCGGCACGCTCGATCGGAAGCGAGCGGGGGGAGAGAGATTCAATACCAAACTTTTGCAAAAAGTTTGATCAAAAGCCTACATGGGGTTTTGAAAAATCCCCGATGGTAGTCTGTTAGCGCCGCCGATAATGCGGGCACGGGGGGAGAGATTCAATA
>VGJJ01000024.1 GCA_016867455.1 Candidatus Iainarchaeum sp.
CTTTCTTGTCTTCAGGTCGCATGTGGTAGAATGGTCTTTTTTTCCAGGGGTAATCGAGCATGAATACGAAGTCCGTGTTATACGTTGTGCGGATGTGTTCTCCAATCATTTTTTCCCCTTCCGCGTCCAAGTCATCGTCTTCGGGAATAATCTTTCCTTTTTTGGCGAGAATTTTCCGTGCTTCATACAATGATAATTTGGGTATTTCATGAGGAACTAAAATGTCCGCGCCCAATTTTTCCAATTCAGGAGCGCATTCGGTTTTGATGGCGCTCAGCAAGAAATGAAAATATTTTTCCAGGACTTTCATCACATCATGTTCGCTTTCAATGAATCCCATTTCGATATCGATTCCTGTGAATTCCGTTAAGTGTCGCGTGGTGTGGGATTTTTCGGCGCGGAAAATGGGTTCGATGGAATATACTTTTTCTAATCCTGAAACCACGAACATTTGTTTGTATATTTGGGGGCTTTGGGCTAGTGAAGCGGTTTTTCCAAAATAAGGCAATTTGAATTCTTCCGCTCCTGATTCAACGCCGGCTGCGGTCAATTTAGGTGTTTGGATATTTACAAATCCTTCTTTTTCAAAGAATTCTACTGTTTTGGCGAATGCTTTGCTTCGTATGGTGAAAATGCTTCGTACTTTTTCCCTGCGCACATCCAAGAAGCGGTAATCAATGCGCTTGTCTAAACCAGTGGTGGTTTCAGGCAATAAGTCAATGGGCAATGGTTGCTCGGCTTCGTTTAACACGGTAATCGCCTGCGCTTCTAATTCTATTTCTCCCGTGGGCATTTCCGCACGCACTTGATTTGCGGGGCGTGTGTTGACTTTTCCTTGAATGCGTACCACAGTCTCGGGTTTTAATGCGGATTTGTTCGCTGCGGTCAAATCCTTGTTCACGAATACTTGTGTGATTCCGGTGCGGTCGCGAATGAGAATAAAGGATATTTTTCCGGTTTCGCGGTAGGTGTCCACCCACCCTTCTAATGTGACTACTTCTCCCGAATGATTTTTTCGGAGTTCTCCGCAAGTATGAGTGCGTATCATAGGCAAGAGAATGCCTGATAATGTATTTTAATGGATGTCTGTAAACAAACAAGCGTTTTCAGAAAAGGATAGTAGGTGGCGAGGCTCCCCAACCAGCTTCCCCATTAGGGTTAACCGGGCAGGGAACCCCCTCCACAAGTGTAACACCGCTTCCGAGCGGTGGGGCCGGTGTCGTGGTGCCAATGAGTGGCACCACTCTTTCGCGGCCGCTTATACTGAACAATAACTATACCCGCAGTCCATGCATGTGGCGCATCCTTCTTGCATGTGCAGTTTGTTCCCTCCGCATTTGGTGCATTTTTTGGTTTCTCCTTGGCGAGAATCATGCTTCGTGGCTTGCATGACTTTGGCTTTGTAGTCATCTTCCACTTGCTTGTTGGATTTGCCTTCCACGTTCAGGTTCAATACTTGGTTTTCGAATCCTTTGCTTCCGTCTCGGTAAATCGTGACGCCTTTGCATCCTTGTTTGTACGCAAGGGTGTATACTTCTCTTACTTCTTCCACACTCGCGGTATGGGGGAAGTTCACGGTTTTGGATATGGCATTGTCGGTGTATTTTTGCCATGCGGCTTGCATTCGCACATGCCAATACGGGGAAATATCGTGCGCGCACACGAATGTTTGTCGAATATCTTCGGGTATTTCCTCGCAGTGTGCGGCTGTTCCTTCTCGAGCAATTTTTTCCATGAGTTCTTCGGAATAAAATCCTCTCTTAATTGCGGCTTCTTTGAATATTTCATTCACGTATAATAGTTCTTGTCCGTCCATCACGCGTTTAACAAATGATATCGCGAACAATGGTTCGATTCCACTGGAACAATCGGCAATCATGGAAATCGTTCCCGTGGGGGCGATAGTGATGCGTGCGCAATTGCGGAACGTGGGTCCGTTCGGCACATCATATACGCTTCCTTTGATGTGGGGGAATGTGCCCTTTTCTCTTCCCAGTTCTTGCGACATCGCGTCTGCTTCGTCGCGGACAAATTTGGCCATTTTTTCCGCGAATGCGCATCCTTCTTCTGAGTTGTAGGGGATGCCGAGTTTGAATAGCATGTCTGCCCATCCCATGACTCCCAATCCTATTCTTCGATTTCCTTTGTTCATTTTTTCAATTTGGGGAATAACATACCTGTTCATGTCAATCGTGTTGTCTAAGAATCGTGTCGTCGTGCGTACGGTTTCTCGCAAGCGTGCCCAATCTACTTCTCCTTCATTCGTGATGTATTTGGCTAAATTGATGCTTCCCAAATTACAGGAATCATACGGCCCTAAGGGTTGTTCTCCGCATGGGTTCGTGGCTTCTATTTCATAAATGTGGGGAACCGTGTTGTCGCGGTTAATGCGGTCGATGAATACAATTCCCGGGTCGCCGGATTTCCACGCACTGGTAACAAGTTCGTCAAACAACATGCGTGCATTTTCTCTTCGTGCGACTGTTTTGTTGTGCGGGTTGATTAAATCAAATTCTTCATCATTCTCCACGGCTTCCATGAATTTTTCCGTTAATGCAACCGAGATGTTGAAATTGTTTATTTTGGTGATGTCATCTTTGCAGTGGATGAATTCTCGAATGTCCGGATGGTCCACGCGTAAAATTCCCATGTTGGCTCCGCGTCGTTTTCCTCCTTGTTTGATTATTTCCGTGCTTGCGTTGTACACGGACATGAATCCCACGGGTCCCGTCGCCACACCGCTCGTGCTTTTCACCATGCTTCCTTTAGGTCGTAATCGCGAGAAGGAGAAACCCGTTCCTCCTCCGGATTGATGGATGAGAGCTTGGTGTTTCATTGTGTCATAAATTCCTTCAATGGAATCTTCCACGGGCAAAACAAAGCATGCGGATAATTGTTGGATTTTCGTTCCCGCATTCATTAGTGTGGGAGTATTGGGCATGTATTCCATGTTTTCCATGAGGGTGAAGAATTTGTCCGACCAGAATTGTACGTTTTCTTCGGTTCCTCCGTGTAATAATTCGGCTTGCGCGATGTTATTGGCCACGCGTCTCCATAATTGTTCGGGTGTTTCTTTTACTTTTCCATTTTCGTCTTTTAACAAATAGCGTTCTTTCAGCACGCGTAATTGGTTGATTCCCACTTTCGTGTCCACGCTCATTCCTAGCATGGTGTGTTTGAGTTCTCGTTCTTCCGTGCGTTTTTGCCGATACAAGATGAATGCTTTCGCTGCTTGGGTTTCTCCCGCGCGCATGAGTTCTTCTTCCACCACATCCTGAATGTGTTCCACGGTGGGGATGCTATTTTCCGGGCTTGTTTGTCTTTCGTTGAGAATGCGTTCAATTACTTTGTCGGAGATTTTCAACACCGTGCTTTCATCGTGTTTTCCTACCGCGTGAATGGCTTTGGATATGGCGGTGGTGACTTTGTCCTGGTTAAAAGGTACAATGGCCCCGTTTCTTTTTTTGATGTTGGGGATAGCGGTTTGGAGTTGGGTTTCATTCATAGCAAGACACCTTTGTTTTTTTCGGCTCTAACGACTCACGTGATAGGGATTTTGGTTGATGGGGGTCTTGAATTATTTTTTTTCAAAACCGCGGTTTTGGGAGGTTTATTCTACATTGCGTGAGACTATTAAAACGTATTTCAGGGTCTAAAATTTTCGAGCCATTCGCCCAACGCAACACTTTCCCCCGCATTGTGGGACGATTATTTTTCCGTTCACCATAACATCCTTAAAGCACTCTTGCTCGTGAACATAGTATGACGGTCTTTTCTCCTCGTTTGCTGGAGCGTTATCGGGAGCTTCTTCCCGAAAAAGAGGATTTTGATTCATTTGTTCGCGTGTCTAAGACGCGCAACCCTAAAACCATTCGTACGAACACGTTGAAAGCCAGTGATGCGTGGGTGGAGTCCCGTTTGCGTGAGCGAAATATTTCGTTTGAAAAGCACGAAGGGGTGCCTCACTTGTTTACGCTCCAAAATTTGTCCTTCTTGTTGGGTGGAATGTGGGAAACCCAGATGGGTTTTTGGCAGCCCCAGGAAACGGCTTCGCAACTCCCTCCGCTTGTTCTCGACGCTCTACCCGGTGAGCATGTTCTCGACATGGCCGCTGCTCCTGGAAATAAAACGATTCAACTCGCGAGCGGGATGCAAAACACCGGTGTTTTAGTGGCGTGCGAGCCCAATAAGGAGCGTGCCAAAGCCTTGCGTTTTGTTTTGGGTAAAGCCGGCGTGGTCAATGCGGGGGTGGCATTGCAGGATTCCCTCACACTTCCTGATTCCCTGCGTTTTGATAAAATCCTCTTGGATGCTCCGTGTTCGGGAGAAGGCCTTTTGAGAAAAAAGCCTCAAACCCTCAAGTCGTGGTCCGAGAAGTATGTTCAGCATAAAGCCCAGTTGCAAGTGAAAATGGCCCTCAAAGCAGTAGCGTTGCTTAAGGAGGGGGGAACCCTTGTTTACAGTGTGTGCACCCTCTCTCCCGAAGAGTGTGAGGGGGTCTTGACGACGTTATTGCACGCTCATCCCGCGATGAAAATAGTTCCCATTTCCATGCCTGCCGGCTTGGCGGGGCGCCCCGGTTTGTCTTCGTTTCGCAACCGCACGTTTTCCTCTGGAATGAGTCATGCCGTGAGGTTGTACCCTCAGGATCATAACACGCAATCTTTTTTCATTGCTAAATTAGTCAAAGGACGTGAAAAATAATGAAGATTCCTTTTTGTTCTCCGAGCGTGGCCAAACGCTACACCGACTACCTCACGTCGCGATATGGCATCCCCCTCTCAACGATGAAAAAATGGTCTTGGATTCAACATAAGGAAAATGTGTTTGTGGTTGATTCCTCCTGGGTTCCCCTCGCTTCTCCCGCTCCCTCTGGGTTGAATATTTTTTCATTAGGGTTGCAAGTCTTCGCGAATGGTAAAACATTCGAACCCACGTCAAACTTCATCACCCTGTTCGGGGAGCACATCAAACAAAATATAGTTGAGCTTCCTGAAACAAAACTGTTATCATTATTCAACCGCGCGCACGTTACTCTGGAGAACGCTCGTATGGTGCGTGTATTGTCCGATGGTTGGGTGGCCGTTAGTTTGAATGGAAAAATCATTGCCTCGGCTGCGTTGAAGGGAAAGCATTTAATCCCCAATCTCCCGGGTTCCTCTCATGGTAGTGACGGGGATTAAGTCCAAAAAAGGGGTGAAAAAATCCTCTTCTCCTTTCTGGTTGGTTTTAGACGTTCATGGGGTGCTCATCCCTAATTCGGAGCGCTGGATATTAGGTCAACTAGCCAAGCAAATTCACATGTCGCGGTGGGATATTTACCTGCGCTGGTTGCTCAACTTGCGAGATGCTCAAACGGGAAAATTATCCGCGAAAAAGTTCTATGAGCACGTGTTTGATCAAAAAATTAGTGATGCGGTATTCTCGCGTACGATTATGAAAATGTATTCTTCCAAGGGGAATTTCTCCCCTCGCGTGGTGAGTGAATTGCAGCGATTGAAAAAAGCAGGATGGAATCTTGCCGTGTTGTCGGACATGAACACGGCGCAGGCGTCCTTTCATCGCTCCAACGGAAATCTTTCGTTGTTTGATGAAGTGAGCATTTCGTGTGAAACCGGATTAATGAAACCGTTTCCCAGTGCATTCGTTGCATTGGAAAAAAAGCTCCGTACGCGAAAAGACCATATTATTTTCTGCGATGACATGTGGATGAACACGTTTTCGGCCTCCTTGCAAGGGTGGAAGGCCGTGACCATCAAAGGACAATCCCAATTGGCGCGATTTTTGAAGGATTTGAAATAATGCCTTCACGATTCGCGGATAGTGTCATCAACTAATTATTTTTCTTTCTTGAATTTCACGCTGCGCAAAAGCAACGCGTTGGAAACCACACTCACGCTCGAAAGGGCCATCGCCCCTCCGGCAATGATGGGGGAGAGCAGCCATCCCGTGAATGGGTACAACAATCCCGCGGCGATGGGGATTCCCAACACGTTATACACGAGTGCCCAGAACATTCCTTGCTTGATTTTGTTCATCGTGGCCTTTCCCAATAAAAGTGCGTTCACCACATCGTGAGGGTTTCCTTTCATCAAAACAATATCTCCCGCTTCAATGGCGATATCCGTTCCGCTGCCCATGGCAATTCCCAAATCCGCTTGTGCCAGCGCGGGAGCGTCATTAATTCCATCTCCCACAAATGCAACCTTTTTTCCCTGCGTTTGCAACTTTTTTACATACTCTGCTTTCTGCTCCGGCAAAACGTGCGCAAACACGTGAACAATTCCTGCTTGCGCTGCAATTGCGCGCGCGGTTCGTTCATTATCTCCGGTAATCATCCATATTTCTTTTTTCATGTGATGTAATTCGGAAATAGTCGCGCGGGCACTTTCTTTCAGCACGTCCGCTACGGCAATAATTCCTAATACTTTTCTTCCGCTGGCAAACACCATGACTGTTTTTCCTTCATTTTCCCACGTTTCAATGGTTTCCTCTTGTTCATGTAAGGAGATTTTTTGTTCTTCCATCCAGCGGATGTTTCCAACCTTGTATTCATTCCGTGCGTGTTTTCCAGTGACTCCTTTTCCAAATAATGCGTTGAATGATTCTATTTTTGCAGGAGTAATTTTTTTGGATTGAACATATTGAACAATGGCTAATGCTAATGGGTGTTCGGATTTTTCCTCTAATCCACGCAAAATGGATAATGCTTCTTTTTCATTTTGTTTCGGAGCAAACCAAACGTTTGTTACACGTGGCTTTCCTTCCGTAATCGTTCCCGTCTTGTCAAAAACAATCGTGTCAATGGCGTGCATCGTTTCCAGTGCTTCCGCTCCTTTGATTAAAATTCCTTTCTCCGCTCCAACGCCCGTGCCAACCATAATAGCGGTAGGAGTAGCGAGTCCGAGGGCGCACGGGCATGCAATCACGAGCACGGAAACACTGGTAACTAATGCGAATGCCAGGGTGCTTTGTCCGAGTGTCATCCACCCAATGAATGTAACGAGTGCAATCACAATCACAATGGGCACGAAAACTGCGGAAATTTGGTCCGCAAATCGTTGAATGTTCGCTTTGCTTCCTTGCGCATCCTCCACCAATTGTACAATGCGTGCGAGCACCGTATTTTTTCCAATTCCCGTGGCGCGAAACGTGATGCTTCCATTCAAATTAATCGTTCCCCCAATCACCGTGTCGCCTTTCTTTTTTTCCGCGGGGATGCTTTCTCCCGTAATCATGCTTTCATCTAAACTCGTTTGCCCTTCCGTAATGATTCCGTCCACGGGCACGCGTTCGCCGGGGCGCACAACGATTAAATCATTCAGCACGACTTGTGAAACGGGCACTTCAACTTCTTTTTTGCCGCGCAAAACGCGGGCCATTTTTGGACTTAAGTCCATGAGTTTTCGAATGGCCTCGCTTGTTTTTCGCTTGGCCATGGCCTCAAGATATTTTCCTAATATTACCAGTGTGATGAGCACCGCCCCCACTTCAAAATATTGTTCCTCTCCAAACCCTGCAAGCGTGGCAACGCTGTAGAAATACGCGGCACTCGTTCCTAATGCAATGAGCGTGTCCATGCTCGCGGTTTTGTTTTGCAACGCAGTGTATGCCCCCAAATAGAATTGTCTTCCCACATAGAATTGTACTGGCGTGGCGAGTGCAAATAACACCCATTCTCGCATGGGAAACTCCATGAGGAACATTCCAATGATAAGTGCAGGGAATGCAAAAACCGTTCCGATGATGAGTTCTTTTTTCAATTCCGAAATCTCTTTCGCTCGGATTTCTTGTTCGCGTTGCGAGGAAACATCCATACTTGCGGAATATCCGCGTTTTTTCACCGCGTCAATGAACATGTTTTCATTCGCTTGCTTCTCATCATATTCCACGCGTGCTTTTTGCGTGCCATAATTCACATTCGCGTTTTTTACTCCGGGGACTTTTTCCAATGATTTAGTAATCAACACCGCACACGAGGCGCAGTGCATTCCGTCGATGGCAAGTTCAAGTTTCTTCATGAAAATCCCCCCAATGTGAATGAGGATTTGGGTCCCCAGAAAATAACAGCAATGATTGCCACCAGCACCAAAATGCTAACCATTGTCATGGTTGCAAAAGAAACTTTTTTCTCGCTTTGAATGGGGCCCACTTCCTTAATCATAAAATAGCTCATTCCCGCGAGGATGAGTGCTCCCACTCCGAATAAAATATACAAGAATTCCACCAAATGGTCGAGGAGCATCATGACGCTCAACATGGCTCCCATGGTTCCTGACATGAGCCCGGCCATGAGTCCTTCGAGCACGCTCATAATGCCATTCGTGCGCAGCACCCACGCACTTACTCCCATTCCAATAACCATCCCCACTAATGAGCCCACAAACATTCCATTGGTCGCTCCCGCGATGGCGCCGGCGAGGAATCCAGCAATCATTCCAATAATCATTCCAGCCATCATTCCATTGGAGCACGTAAAATGCGCCCGGACTTGTTTGATGTGCGCGAGTGCTCCTGCGTTGAGGGCAATGCCAATAGGCACGAGTGCTAAAATGGGGAGAATGCGCTCCGTATAGGGTGTAGCGGGAATAATGGTGTAGTATAATGCTCCCAGCACGGCAACCAAGATAGCCATTACCCCAAGTGTTTGCGTGAGGATTGTGTGTTCTCCCTCAAATCCTTTTTTGTTTCCAATAATGCGTTCGAGCACAAACCACACGTGCTCCTTTGCGGATCGTTCTTCATTCAAATAATTGTATTCGCGGAGTTTATCCTTAATCGCTGACACATCTTTTTCTTCGCATGTAATCGTGAGCGTGCGTGCATCGGGAGAAATACTCTCCACGCGTGCGCGGGGGAACTTGTTGAGCATGCGTCCGATAACGATGGTGCATGCTTCACAGGAAACGTTTCGAATGGGGATTTGAAGAGTGTGTGTCATGCGTTTTTCTCCTTTTTTCTTCATTTTTTTGTTCTTCCATTTTGAATTATGCGATTTTGTATCCTTCCTTTTCAATGGCCTTTTTCGCGGTTGAGAGTGCACTTTCATCCTTCACATCCACCACTATTTCATTCTTCGCGTGGTTGGCGGAAATCACGTTGATTCCCGCTTCTTCAATGGCCTCTCGCAGGAGTATTTCACAACTCGGACAGTGCATTCCTTTTGTTTTAATTGTTTTTTTCATTCGACCACCTCAATGGTTCCATTGAACATTTTCATACTGCAATGAAAGGGAAATACTCCCTCGTTGAGCGGGGTGAATTCAATTAATACTTCTCCTTCTGCGGGGGCGTATGCTTGTTTTTTGAACTCTGGAAAAAGTACCGCGCGTCCGCATCCCGCTTCCCAGTCCGCGGAATAATGGATGCGTACGGGAATGTCTTTTTTGACGCGTAAGTTGGATGGATTATAGACTCCATACTTGGTTGCGCGCAAGTATACCTCTTGTTTTCCCTCGATAATAGGGGGCATTTCTCCTGTTCCATTGTAGAGGGCGCCTTTTCCATTTTCGATTTGATTGGCGGTACTTCGATAGGCTGTTCCATTAATGAGGGCAAATCCCCCAATGATGAAAAGGACTAATATTCCAACAATAATAGCATTGTTCACGGGTTCACCATATGTTTCAAGGGTTGAAACAATATATATAAACTGTTGGAACACTGTTTCATTTCATGAAACAATCTCTTTTAGCTTCGGTTTCGATGCGAAAACGGATGGGTATTTGGCTCGTGTTTGCTATTTTGTTTTTGAGCGTGCTCACCCTCACAACGATTTCCTATTTCACTCCTGCCCAGAATGGGTTGGTGGGGTTGTTTGTTCATTATCATTTTGAGGCGATGATTCTCATTGGCTTGCTCGGAATTGGCATCGGTGCTGCGTCGTTCTATTTGTTAGGTCAAGAGTTGCAGGCCTCTCAAGAGAAGGTGCTGAATCAATCCACCCTTCTTTTGACATTCCTCAATCCCTTGGAAAAAGAGTGTGTGTTGTTTCTCGTGAAAAATAACGGTAAGTGTTATCAGTCCGATCTTTCAACGCTTCCTGGAATGACTCGCTTGAAAGCCCACCGCATGGTTGGAAAGTTACATGAGCGTAAAATTATTCACATTTCTTCGCATGGAAAAGCCAATGAAATTGTTTTAGTTGATGCGTGGAAAAATGGTTTGGCGGAAATGAGTGTCTAGTTATTTTCTCATTATTCTTTTTTCCGCACAATCGTTTGTTCACGCTCGGGTCCAACGGAAATAATCGCGATAGGAGTGCGTGTTTCCTTTTCGATGAATTTCAAGAATCCTTGAGCATTCTCCGGCAGTTGGGAAAATGTTTTAGCATTTGAATCCACTTCAAATGAGGGGAATTCGCGATAGATGGGGGTGCATGCGTTTAATTCTGAAACGGTAGTGGGTGCTTCGTGGAGGTTTTGTCCCATGTATTCATACGCGATGCACGCTCGTATGGGTGAAATTCCATTGAGCACATCTAATTTAGTAATGGTTAATTCAGTGATTCCATTCAAACGAATCGCCGTGCGTAAGAGGGGTAAGTCCAACCACCCACACCTGCGTGGTCTTCCGGTGGTGGTGCCGAATTCTTTTCCCACGTGTCTAATTTTTTCTCCCGTTTCATCGTTTAATTCCGTGAGGAAGGGTCCACTCCCCACTCTTGTAGAGTAGGCTTTCGTCACGCCAATAATGCGACAATTTGGAAGCGGCCCGATTCCTGTTCCAATGAACGCATTTGCGGCAAGGGTGTTGGAACTCGTAACATAAGGGTAGGTTCCAAAGTCTTTGTCCAAAAATGTTCCCTGTGCTCCCTCGAATAAAATAGTTTTACCTTCGCGCTGGGCTTCATGAGCGAGCACGGAAACATCTCCTGCATATTGCGCGAGTTGTACCGCGTATGTTTTGTATTGGTGGAAAATGGCTTGCGTGTCCAACGCTTCGTGATTTTCCAATGCGGGATTACTCATGAGTTTGGCTTCGTGGAATTCGTCTAGTTTTTGTTTGAACACGTTTTCCTGTATAAAATCCCCAAAACGGATTCCAATGCGCAATGACCTGTCGGAATAACACGGCCCTATTCCTCTTCCGGTCGTGCCTATTTTGTGGTTTCCTGAATTTTTTTCCTGTCCCACATCTTGCACCACGTGATGGGGTAAAATGATGTGCGCGCGATAATCTATTTTGAGTGGAACTTTTTCTCCGGGAAATTGTCCTAATTCTTTTACAATTGTGGGGGGGGTCAATCACGCATCCGGCGCCAATCGCGCTTGGAATTCGTCGAGACAAACCGCTGGGGAGATTATGAAACGCATATTTTTTTCCATCCACAATCACCGTGTGTCCGGCATTGTTCCCGCCCGCAAACCTCACAACAAGGTCGTGTTCTCCATCCAAATAATCCGTTATTTTTCCTTTCCCCTCATCGCCGTATTGGGCGCCAACAATAATTGTGTGCATATTCTGGATGCAAGTCTGAGGAGATATATTAAGTGCTATTAGTGTCGTATAACCTATCCATTTCTCCCTTGTTTTCTTTTAGTACTGTGCAAGTATATGCAGTAATATCTACAGGAGGTGCTGTCCATGGACCCCCCTGCACATCAGTGTAGGAGCCCATTCCCAAATCTTCTCCACTAGTCGAATAGTAATATTGAGCCACTGCGAATCCGCCACTGCCAATTACTACATAGAATCCTTCCCCTTCTCTTTGGCAAAATGAAATGCTCGTGCCAAATGATTTTTCATAAGTGGGTGAAATTTCGTCAAATTTTTGAATGGCCGACGACGGAATAGTAGTTTCATCCGCGACATAATCTGAAGAAATTTGGATGAGTGGATTGCTGTTATATTTACAACAAATCCCCCCTTCGTCTCCCATTTCCACAAAACCAAGATAGGTTTGATTCACACTACATCCATTTTGTAAAACACTTCCATCACCCGGGTCACCAATTACAGTAGCATTTTGATTTCGACATTCTTCGGGAGTTAATGTGGTCTGAGAAACAGGGCACGGTGCAAATTCACACGATGGTGGAATTCTGCCGACTGAACTTCCGTCGGGACAAATTTTTGCATCGTCCGTACACGCAACTGGAACATTTGGGTTCGACACACATCCCAAGAAAAAAATCAGTCCTAAAATAATGAGAAGCCCTTTCATTCAAAGGATAAGTTGTTCACCAAATATAACTGTTTCCAAATGCCAAGATGGCGAGGTAATGGATTATGGCCGTTTTTGCCCGTCGGCTATAAATATAACTTCATATATAACATTTGTATGAGTGTATTGTTGAAAGTGCGCAAGGTGGGTGGCTCCATGATGACGACGATTCCCGCGGAAGAAGTTAAGCGTCTCAATTTGGATTCCGGCGATACGCTGTCGGCAGAATTAAAACCGGTTCAGAAAGACATGTTTGGTGCGTTGAGGGGGAAGAAGATTGTATTCACACACGAAGACCGATGGAATGACCGGGAATAATTATTTGATTGACACATCGGCTTGGATTGAATATTTTCAGGGAACATCTCTGGGTCAAAAAGTTAAAGACATTAGAAATGATGCTCATTCATCATTTTTTAGCATTGGAATTGTTCTATCTGAATTAACCAGCACTCTTATTCGGAATGGTCACGACCCCGAACCGTGCTGTGAGCACATTCTTTCTATTTCGACTATGATTGAACCCACGCATCGGGACTATTTGGATGCGGGCATTAAACACGCTGAAATGAAAAAAACGGAAAATCGCATCAGCTATTCCGATGCACTCCTGCTCGTGCTGAGCGAAAAGCGAAGAATGAAAATCGTGAGCAAAGACGAGCACTTGAAAGGGAAAAATACGCTATTTTTGAGATGATTCAATTGATTCAAAAAAAACACAGACACCCATAAAGTATTTAATGTGGGGTCAGTCCATTGCTATGTAGTGCCTCGCGGAAATGTAGCCGAACTAATCAGGCTTCCAACCAAAGGCGAAAAAACATTATTAGTAAAAGAAATGCCGAAGGAAAGCTAAAAAATGATATATTATGTTTCGGATATTGTAGAAGAATATCTCAAACTTGGAAAATTTGAGAGACCATTCGAACCAATCCCTAATACAATGAATTGGCTCCCTGATGATGAAGATATGATTCCTAAAGGACAACAATCGCTTAATGGTTTTGAAAAAAGGGAAT
>VGJJ01000025.1 GCA_016867455.1 Candidatus Iainarchaeum sp.
CTTTCCACGCATGGTCGCACAACGCGGCATACGCGGCCGCGCCCGAGTATTCCGTATACAATCCTTCCGCGCGGGCTAATTCTAACTTAGCCTCGTGCATGCGCTTTTCCGACACCGCGATCATTTTTCCCTGCGTTTCATGCACCGCTCCCAATGTTTCCTGCCCATAAATGGGGTTGCCGCACTCAATAGCGCCCGCGCACGTGTGAGGGTTTTTCATTGCACGAAAATGAACGGTTTTTTTCTCAAATGCTTCCACTAATGGAGCGCACTTCTCGGCTTGCACTCCGATTAGTTTTGGAAATTTTTTGATTTTTTTCTTTTTCCATAATTGAAAAAACGCCGCGTGCAACGCCGTTAAAAGGGTACCATTTCCAACCGGAATGAGTATTTGGTCGGGCACTTTTCCGTTTAATTGTTCAACGATTTCAAACGCAATTGTTTTTTGTCCTTCCATTCGCAGGGGATAATCTCCCGTCAACATGAAACCTTTCTGCCTGCTGGCAATCTCCCATGTTTTTTTCAACGCCTCATTGTAATCTCCATTCACATGAATGAGTTTTGCTCCATAGGCAAGTATTTGTTTCATTTTGTTTTCTGGCACGTGTCTCGGAACGCAAATCGTGGCTTCAATTCCTGCGCGTGCCGCGTACGCGGAAACGCTCGCCCCCATGTTTCCGGTGCTTGCACACACGACTTTTTTGAAACCGTTTGCTTTAGCGTGGGATATTTCTACCGTGCTTCCCCGGTCTTTGAAACTCCCGGTGGGGTTTTCGTATTCCAATTTGTAAAAAACATTTTTTCGATGCGTACTTTTCACTAATGAGGTGTGTCCTTCGTTTAGGGAAATGATTCCCTTTTCTCCTCCGCGGGGCACGGGTAAATACGTTGAATAATTCCATATTCCGGGTTTCATAACGCTCAACAAGGGGGTCTTTTTTTGTTTTAATAAACGTGTGGGCGGGAAAACAAGGTTTATAGTCTCCCTCCGTTATTTTGGCGTATGCCTCGTGGTTATCGCGGTCCTCGCAGACGCAAAGGTTCTCGTGAATATCGTCCTCCCCGCGCTCCAGAGAAGAGATGGGAGCCCATCATAAGTGCTCATGTCCTTGCATTGAGCGATGTGATTGAATCCGTTCCTGTTTCTCAACGGGAAATAGTTAAGACTAGTTTATCCTCTATTTTGTCGACAATTGGCTGTAATGATTTTGTGAAAAAAAATCGTTCCAAAGCTGCCACGGCATTTACCAGGGCTGTTTTCAAATTGTTCCCAAATCATCCGCAACTGGCAGAGGAGTATCTTCATCTCCTCAAGCAGTATTTTGGGGCATAATTATTAATGGTCATTAGTCTTTTTTCGTGCATGTCCCCTCGCCCTCCTCGTAGGAATGGCCATCATGGCAGTCCCTTTAATCGTCCTCGTCAAAACGTGGAACGGGAGCGCAGGGCGAGACAGTATCAAGCACATGATGAAACGTGGCAAGGGATAGGCGGTTTCTCAGGCAGGGAAAAAGTAGATATTGCTTTGCTGAAAAGGCAGGCGGGTTTGCCGGGAGCAATGGAGTATTCGAATGGGAGTAACACCCCCAACGCACAACGCTTCTATGTTGCCGTATTGCGTGCATTTAATGGAAATGAATCCAATGCTGCCCGCTACTTAGACGCGTTGCGAAAAACTCTGCTGGGAAAATAATTCTCCCAGCAAAAATATTTTTTATTGTCCGCCAAACAATCGGGACAAGAATGTCCAGAATGATTCAGATGGCTTTTCGCTTTGAGCAGGATTGTCTACCGTGGCAGGCGCCTTGGTAGTAACATTCGCTGCTCCTCTTTCTTTTTCCATGTTGGCCGTGCAAATGGTTGTTTGTTCTTCTAAATTGGCCAGGCACTCAATTTCATTGTATCCATTATCCACGTATACTAAATATTCTACGGAGGGACTGTTCTTTATTGAACATTTTTTCGTGGCGCCATCCGATGTAGTGGCCACACAATTAGTTAACTCTTCATAAACGACTTTGAATCCATTATCGCATACTTTCACATTACTTCCTTCGGCAGTGTATACTTTACATTGCACGGGTTTGCTGGATTCTTTCTCTGGGCAGTAACTCGTGGAGGTTGTTTTTTCTCCTGTTTTGGGGTCAACGCACACTTTGTATTTGCACCCGCTCTCATCCGTGGTTGTTTTACACTCTGGATACGTCACGGGGCAGTACTCATAGCGTTGTCCGTCCGAGCACTCTTTGACTTCACACCCATTATCATTTGTAATCACTTTACATTCGACTTCATTTCCTTTTTGTGGGCAAGTGATGGATTCGCTTCCGTCCGTGCATGATTTTACCATGCATCCTTGGGCATCCTTGAATGTTTTGCACTCGTATGCTTGGCACACTTTGGCTTGTACGCAGGAGTTGAAATAATATCCATCCGTGCATTTTATTTGGATGCAATTATCTTCACTTACTCTTTTTTCACAAGATACTTTTTCTTTTTCGACTTGTCCTCTACAATACACTTCTTTACATCCATCGTCTTTCACGTATGTTTCATATGACAATCCTTCCGATTTACATGACTTAATCTTGCTTTCCAATGCGCTTGTTGAGGTGCACGCGCTTGGATAATTACACCCTATTTGGTTGCATCCCGAAGCGTCTTGGTAAGCGTATGGTTTTCCCTTGGATTCGTGACATTTCTTTTCGGCGTCAGCTAATGATGTTGAACTCGTGCATTCATTTTTGAGACATGAAACCACAGGACATCCGTCCGAGTCCATGGAATAGCTGTATGAAAGTCCTTGAACAACGCACCCTTTGATGCGGATTAAATTATCTTCTTTAGAGGGGCACGTATTTTTGGGTGAGGCGCAGTATACTTGCTGGCATTGCGCGGCGTCCGTATAATACGTTGTTTCTAATCCTGCACTCGAACATTTTTTGGATGCTAGTTCTAGTGCTTCCTCACTCGGGCATGCTTGCTTTTGAGAACACTCGACTCGTTTGCATGTTGAAATAATTCCTGTTTCACTTTTGATAGAGTACACATACGTTTGATAGTTTAGCCCGTATGCTTGGCACTTTTCAATCTGGGCTTGCAATTGTCCCGTGCTCCAGCACGTTGTTGGATTGATTCCATCCACCACTGAACTCGTAACAGCGGGGTATCCTTCCTCCGCCCAGGCCATTGGAATAATCATACTCACTAAAATTAAGCTCAACAAAATCGCACGCATAACATGCCTCCCTACGAATGGGGGTGAGTGGTAGTATTTATTTGTTCTCCAAAAAAAGACATTTTTTACTTTATGGGTGCGTGTACCACAGCGTAATTTCTTTTTCGTCTTTGTGGTCGACGCGGCAAAAGCCAAAGTTGGGGAAGAATACTTCTTCATTCACGTGAACATTTCTCATTGATTCGTCCGTTAAACCATACACTATTTTGGTTTCCATTCCCGGGAGGATTATTTTGGCATCCACCCCATGAGGGAGCCAATTGATTTGCGTGGTGTTTTCCAACTTTTTTGTGCTGACGAATTGCGCATTTACGTGATACTCGTCCAAGAAATTAATCTTGGCAATGTACGCATTCCGCAATCGTATGAGTGTTCCTTCTTTCCATTTTTGGGCGTCTTCTTTGGATACAAAAAACGCTTGCCTTCCCTGCTTGAGCGTGTACATTTTGTCATCTAATTTTACCTCTAATTCGGGGCAAAAATCCACTTCCAGGGGGATAGGTTCTTTCACCAGCGTATACGTGAGGGAGTTTTGCACATACTTTCGGTTAAAATTTCCCATGAGTGGAACGTCTAACACCGTGTCACTGGTTTTTACGCCTAAATCCACAATCAAATCGCTTAATCCTTGGGGAGTGAATCCTTTCCTTCGGAGCGCGGCAATAGTAAAGAGTTTGGGGTCATCCCATCCCGAGTATTTTCCGCTCTGGATACCAGCAATCATTTTGCTTTTGCTTAATTCCACTCCCTTCATGAGCAGTCTTCCATGATGGAAGGCATGAGGATACGTCCACCCGAAGTGAGCGTATAACCATTTTTGTTTGAGCATGTTTTGATAGTGTTCTTGTCCCCGAATGATTAAGGTGACTCCCATCAAGTGGTCATCAATCGCGGATGCAAAATTGTAGGTGGGCCACACATACCTCTTTTTCACGCGATAATGCAGGGGTTTGTCCACAATTCTCGCGAGTGGCCAGTCTCGTTGCGACGGGTCTTCGTGGGTTAATGCGGTTTTGATGCGCAGCACGGCGTCTCCTTGCTTATACGTGTGGGTGAGGAATTTTTGCAACCGTTCGCGTTGCTCTTCCACGCCCAACTCTCTGCACGGGCATGCCTCTTGTTTCATGATGTGCATTTTCCATGTTTCTTTCTCGCACGTGCACAAATAGGCTTTTCCCATTTCCACGATTTGTTTCATGTAGTCATCATAGATGTCAAACCTATCGGAGGCACGCGCAACAAGGTCGGGGGTCACTCCCACCCATTTCAAATCGTCTACGTACATTTGTTCTCCATCCGCTAATGGTTTTTTGAGTTTGGGGTCCGTGTCATCGAATCGCAGAATGAATTTTCCGTGATACTTTTTGGCGTACATGTAACTCAATATTGCCGGACGCAAGTGACCTAAGTGTCCGGGCGCGCTCGGGTTGGGTGCATAACGTGTAACAACCGGCTGCGTGGCCGCCCATTCCAAGTCTAACAAGCCTACTTTTTTCTCTGGAATTTTGAGTTCGAATCCTTCCGCGGCGAATTGTTCATATAATTCGCGTATTTCATTCATTCCCATGTTGTTGACTTTTTCGGCGGCGGATTTTGCAATAGGCACGAGTACTTTTATTTCTGCTTCCGGATACAATGCTTTGAGTTTTCCAATCAATGCTCCCGCGTCAGCTTTTCCTTGGTGCTCATACGCGTTCCTGATGGCATACCTCAATGCATCGTTTTCGTGGGACATTTTCATTCACCTTTCATACACCATGAGTCACTGGTTTTTGTTTAACCAGAAATTATTTTTCCCAGTGCGTCGTAAACGTGTTTTGCAGCGTTTCGGCTAACGCACTGTTTTCCGGCCAAATTGCAAAGTGATAATCCGATTGTTCTTTTTTCAAGTCGGATAATAGCATGACGACTTTCTTCCCATCCATCACGTATGCGTGTAATCCGTGTTGCGCATCCTTGAGTTGGATATTTTTTCCCCATGTTTTGCTTTTTTCTTTGAACGAATCCGGATGATCTCCCACAAGTTGCACGTTCACGTTTCGTTTCGCCGCGCGTTCCAATGCGTCGTGTAACAGATGATGGTGCACATCCAATGCGGTGAGTCCGCGTACTTCTTTTTGGGCTGCATCCACTTCTTGGGCGAGTATCTTGTAAAAGTCCGTGCGTGATTTAACTTTCAATACTTTTTCACTCATACTATTGGACATTTTTTCCATGTTTTTTTCTAATTCTTTTCCTAGTTTGTGCGCGTCTTCTTTCCATGCATTCATTTCTTTTTGTTTATCATCCACGAGTTTTTGCAATGCTTCATTAGGAGAAAGGGCACGGTATTTTTTGGGGCGTGTAGCCATTTTGACGACCAATCCTTTTTCGACGAGACTATCCAACACGTCATACACGCGTGTTTTGGGTACTTGTGCGGCTTTTGCCACGTCGGGGGAATCGGCTTCTCGTAATGCGAATAAGGTAGAAAGTGCCTTGACCTCGTATTCGGTGAGTCCGAGTTTGGTCAAGAATTCATCTAGTGCCGCGTTCATGTTACATTGCCCCGTGAACCTATGAATAACCCGTTCGGGGTCTATTTAAACCAACCTTTTGCCAAAAGGTTGATCAAAAGCCAACGTGAGAGTTTGCAAGGCAAACCCTCGGTAGTTGTCTATCGTTTTCGCGGGGCGAAACCCGCGTGCAAAAAGGTTGATCAAAAAACCAATGATGGGAATGTGCTTCAACCAACCTTTTGGCATTTCAACTAAGACTCTCAACACGGAAAAAAACACTCGTCATCGGGGCGGGTGCATTCCGTGTCCGCCTTCTTCTCCTCCGAATCCGAAGAAGTCCCTCGCACTTGTAACAAGGAGTGTTCCCCCCACGTAGGTGAAAATGATACTCAGGAACCAGAGTGAGGTAAATATGTCTCCGTACTTGAACACCATGAAGTATACTAATATTCCCGTGATGAGCAGGGATAACGTTGAGTTGTTTTGCAGCATTTGGGTGACGAATGAATAGATGGCAAAAATCAGCACGACTTTGTAGATGAGATCAATCTGCGGGAAAACGAGTTTGATGATAAATGGCACGAGTGCTAATCCCAAAATGACCAATAGTGTTCCAATGATGAGGTTTCCTCTTTCCTGGTTGTGCGTCATCGGTGTCCTCCTCCCCCGCGTTGTTGCATGATGCGTTGAATCATTTGTGCGGAAACATTGCTTAAGTTGCCATGTTTACCCGATGATGCATGACTGGCCCCACCATGTGCTTGTCGTGCTTTTGCTGCGCCTTGCATAAACTTATGGGAGTGTCCGCTTTCATCTTCTCCTTCACCATATCCATCATACCCATATTCTTCTTCATTTCCTCGTCGCGGAACCTCATATCCTTGTTCGCGCGCTTCTTCCATTTCGCGTTCTCTTTCGGCGCGCTGCCGTGCTTGTTCGCGCTGCATATCCTCATGACTGGGTCTGCGTTGGAATGCATTCAAGAATGATAAATCTACCAATAAGTGTAGGACTCCGAATGAAACGAGGAGGTACAAAAACAATGCGCTCCCAAATATTTTCCACACGTCAAACAACAAGAATGAACTCAAACCAAGTATAACCACATTCGAAAGCAGTGGTCGATCAGGAATGTGCTGCCTCACGAATGATACGATGAATAACAATCCCGCAATCTTCATGATTATTTCAAAGTCCGAGAAGATGGAGCCTAATTGAAATAACACCACATACACGGGCAGCATGCGCGAAAAGGGTTTTTCTAGTATAAAAAAGAATCAAACCAACTTATGTATAAGAAAAGGGTTGGATGGATTAATTCGCGGGACCTAAACACGTTTGCCCGGCCACTAATCCATTCACGAATGTGCTGACATTCACTTGTCCCGGTTGCGCGTACACCGATGCGGGGTTCCAGAAGAATCTCGTTTGATTTCCGGAGTTGCTCACACACACGTGTTGGTTTTTCACGAGTTCAAAGACGTCGTGTATCGTATGAATAGGATTAGACACGTTGTTTCCACTCATACTAATGACCCCATCCGCTAGTTGACTCGTGGATGGAGCGGCGTAATTGGCGGTGAAGAACTTCACATTAGCGCTTTGTGCGCGCACATTCACACTTTCATTTGCGGGCGTGTACACGATGGTGCGTAAATATTCATCTCCTCCTTTCATCGCGCGGGGCCAATCAATCGCATACACGTTAGCATAATTGGTTATCTTGTCCTCGCTCACTCCTTTTCTATCCGGAGAATAATTGAATTTCTCCCACACGGGAACGGACGTATAATCGTAACAATTTCCCGCCCCTTCCCAATACGTGAATGTGTTTCCCGTGTTGACGGGCGTGTTTGCGCGGTCAATTTGATAAAATACACTAAAGGGTACTTCGCTTTCCGTTTGAGTGATTTTCATGACTAATGGAGTGGCCAGCGTGGGAGTAAATTGCATCGCATAATCCGATGAATTAGTTTGTGCGTCCACGCTCAACAAATTCCCGCGTGAGCTGGGTAAACTATTTAATTGTTGCAACGTCGCGGCAGGTTGCACGTTTACTTTTCTCATGGCACTGCTTCCCGCTCCCGCATATAGGGGAGCGTTTTCTCCAAATAGAAGGGTGTTTTCCCCGCTCACGTACTCTAATCCATATCCTATTCGCTCAAACACTCCTCCATTTTCTCCTATGCGTCCATTAAAGGGCAAATAATAGAATGGAGAAATGGGATTGGGTGGACTCACGTGTTGGAATACTACTTTCAGCGTGGCCGCGGGGGAGCCGCTGGCATCCAGCATATTCCATTCTTCATTAAATGTCATGTCTAAATCCACGCGGTATTTTCCACTCTGCGTTAACGTTGACGTGTTCACAAATTTCTGCGAAAATGTTAGGGTGTCATCATCCCCATAATACGCATTCATTCCCGCAACCCCGTTCCCGCTTCCTTTGAACCATGCGGGGGCGTCGGCAAATTGGTTGGATGAGTAAAAGTCTCTGAAATCATTTTCGAAATCATGTGTGTATCCATCCGTCATTAAGTATGCGTCAAAGTGAAGGAGTTTTCGTAACGCATCCACGTTGGGAACTTCCGCGGTAAAAATGGGATTGTCATTAATCGTTTGTCCAAACTGCGGGTCATTTCTATCAATCCAGCGATTAATTCCGGGTTTGTTTCCAATCAACGCGGTCGTCTTGATGAGTCCTTCGCATGTTTGTCCAAATGTTTGCGTGTAACTATCCGTGTCAATCACATTCGATGTAATGACCCCTGCAATATTGCTTGTGGTCGTGCTTTGCAAATCAATCACGAGCGAATATCTTCCTCCGGCAATATTGGATATAGCACACTGTGCAGCAATCGAACCATTCGCGGGAACACTCACGCTTGTCTCGCACGTTAACGCTGTCCCAGCCGTTCCCGAAAGGGGAATCAGTCGCACATTCATGGTGGCATCCTGATTTTGTTGAGTGGCATTTTCAATTGTGCCAGAAAAGGAGAGTACAGTAGGCCCCTGGAACGTGTATCCGTACAAATGATAACCAATGAAACCGCTCGGCACGGCCCCTAGTCGCGTGAATACTTCCGATTCGGGCTGGCTTCCCATTTCTTCAGGACATTCGAAATTATACTGGTTGGCGGCCAAAAAATTATCCAGCATTTTCAATCGTTTTTGCATCATGATGTTGAATTGTGTTGCGTCACAATATATCGCGCGAGGATTACTCACGTCACACGCGTCCCAAGTAATTCCGGTATTATCGTTCCAATTCCACGTGAAATTGACTCGTGGCAGGGCATTTTCTCCCGTGCCTCCAATACCTCCGCTGGGAGACTCACACGCTACTCCATCAAATGTCACAGGGTAATAGGCTGGTCGCATATCCTGAGTGGATACTTTGATGTGGAATTTTTCTTCGCGTGTTTTTTCATAGGCAGATCTATTTCGGTGAATGTGTTCAGTTGCTCGCAGGGTCATGACTCCAAATTCGGACAAACCAGTGGTATGTCCACTCGTGTTCGTGAATGTCAATCCCACGGATTCTATCCAATCGTCTCCGTCTTTTTCGAGTATGGGATTATCAATGGCCCAGTTTGCACGATAATAAGGTTGAATGTTTTCCGACAACACAATATCAATGGCATCGAGGGGGATGGGGTTGGCTGAAATGGACATTCCTGTGAGCTTGATGATGCGCACGGGGTCAGCAACTAATCGATTTTCCACTTCACTTGAATCCATTGCATCTCTTCCCACAACAGAATAGGCTGTTTTTTCCACGCTAAACGCGTAATTGTTTTTCGATTCCACTCGCAAGGGAAGTGCTGCAATTCTCCTCATATTGTTTCCGGGCGTGGACGCGTCTACAGTAATGTCATACGTCCCCGGCAACGTGCTTGTTTTTCGTTCCACGCGAATCGTTTTGTTTCCTTTCAAGTTTTGGATGGCATATTGTGATAAGTAAATGTTTCCTTGCGGTGCTCCCCCGGAACAATTTTGATTCCCTGCACCCGTGCAAAACGACACGTTCACGGGAACGTCTCCGCATTCACTGGTGTCAATTGAAAATTGGGCTTGGGTGCTATCCGATTCTATCACGAGCCCTCCCTGCGTGTCTACATCAAATTTGACGCACGATTCATAATTTGTAATTTTTATTTTGACATCGAATGATTGAATGATTGTTTCGGTTTCGTTTCCTTGTCCTGCACTTGCTGACAACGTAATCGCGAAATCCGCTGTTTCTCCCACATGTTTAGGAAGCGGAGTAAACGTGAGCACTCCCTCATAGGGTGTTTGTTCCGCGGAGGAGAATAATGAAATAAGTTGTGAATAGGTTCCATTATGCAATGCCTCCAATACTTCTTCTCCATTTTGGGAAGAGCGCAGCGATAATTCCACGTTTCCATTGACTTGGCTTCTCCAGGTTATTTTGGCTTTCAAATCATGCAAATCCACGGCTTTTCCATTGACCGTGCACATGTTCACGAGTTGGAATGATTTCTCTACGCGGTTCTCGAATGCGGTGAGTTGGGTGCTTCCATTCGTGGGGAATCCTGCGACTTGGATTCCTTCTTCATCGCACTGTGTGGGGATGGCCAACGTAATCGTGAATGGGATGGTTTGCACCCACGTGCTGGTTCCAGAGGCATTTTCAAATAGCATGACTAAATTTCCGGAAAGATTTTTTCCGCTCAGAAGGAATAATGATTCGGGGGCACTGGCTTTCATTTGGATTGTTTTAGTTGTATCCGCAATCAGTCGCGTGTTTCCATGATACTGGTTCAGCCAGTTTTGCATATCGTCTAATGATAATAGTCCTTGAAAGTCTCCCGTGATAAATGTGTTTGTAAGCGTGAGTTCTTCTTGCGCCACATTTTTTACATCGAATGGAAGGAACGCGTCCGCGTTGGGCACCGCGTCTAAAATAAAGGACAATTCTTCGGGGTCAAACTCTACCACGTTGGAGGAAACTGGAATGGTAAGAATGGGTGCCGATTCGTTTCCTCTCGATGCTTCAATAACAAATCGTGTCCCCAGTAGGGAGGCGGGTGTTTGAATAATAGTGTGTCCAAATACATCCGTGTATTGTTCCACGAGCACAAATTGGTTTTGCGACGAATCCATTTTGGTGACTCTCACCCGTGCTCCTGCCACGTCGAATCCTTGATCATCCGTGACGTGAATATCAAATGTTCCTGCGACGAATGCTCTTGCTACGGAAGGATTGCTTGAAATGCTTAAATTTTGAAAACCCGAAGAGGCGAATGCTATTGTTCGTTCGAAAATTATATCTCCGCTTGAAATAATTTGGACCACCATTTCCGAACTCGTATCCGAGGACGCGGCGAAGTCAATGGTTCCTAACACCGTTTGCGTGGATGAAATGGTTCCCACACTCACGCCTAATCCATTTCCTCCTCCGTCCACATTGTGCGTGGAAATTCCACTTTCGCTCACCACATTTCCGGGGACGTTTTCAAACGTATACGCATTAATGACCGGTCCGGATTGGCTCCCGCTTTCTCCCTGCGTGATGACTCGTATGCGTGCATCGCTCAAACCATTCGCGCTTCCCCCACTCACGACGAATGAATACCTATATTCGTTCAACGCAATCGTGGAAAATGGTTCTTTTTTGGTGATTAATCCCGTGTCTAAATTTTCCAATAGTTCGCTTCCGTAGCACACTGCATCCCCGCACGCGAGGGGTTTTCCCACGGTGTACACTTTCGTATACACGTCTGCGTAGAGTGATTCTTTTCCCCCGCTTTCTTCATTTTCTCCTAATTCTAAATCGTATGGATCGCGACTCCACGTGTTTCCTAATGTTCCCCACGCGCGATAATAGAGTGGAATGGTTTCCAATAATGCGGCACTACTTTCCACGTGAAATAGGACCGCTCCTTCATACACTCCGGGTTGGGGATTATTCCACGTGAGTTGGGTCCATTTGGCATTTTCTCCTCCGCTCACGATGTTTTTCTTGTCTTCACCCCATCCTAAATCGGATTGAAAAGTGGTTCCACTCATACTAGAAGTTTGCGCCCCGATCGTGGAGAGAATGTACGCGTTTTCACTCTCAACACGTTCATCGTCCCCCACACGCATGTGGACGCCGGCTTCTTGCAATCCATTTGCTTCTTCGGGGATGTATAATTGGAACACCCATCGGTAGGATTTTCCTTTGTCTAATTGCAACGCGGTAGTTCCAGTAGTAGTGTCCACTATTTCTTTGACAATGATTTTGGGCGTGCTCCCACTAATACTTCGTGGCAGCGTAATGGGAATAGTAATGGGCAACCCCGGCTTGAGGGCATACGTTAACGTGGTATAGTTCAAGAATCCTGGGCTGGTTACACGTGCGTATATTTTTCGGTCCGCCTTGAATGTGTAGGAGGCGACTCCCAACACATCCGCGTCCACGGCGCATTTGTTTTGAGCGCATTCGCTCCCCCCTTCCGTGAAAAAGGTTACTTTGGCGAATGGCACGGGTTGATTCTGCTCATCAATGACTCGCACGCGCAAAATGGCCGTCCCTACTTTTAGTACGGTATTGACGGTGGTTAATTCATTGAGTTTGCTAGAGAAATTGGCGGAATCACTCTGCGCTGCGGGATATTTCATGACGCGTGCAAAATAGTTTCCGCTCTGAATTCCCACAAATGATGCATCACCACTCGCATTTGTTAATTTAGGGGCGTATTGTTGGGCAATGAATTTGGATGCGGCATCATAGATGACCACTTGTGCGTTTTCCACGGGCACTCCTTCCTCATCCACGACGTGAACCAATACCCTTCCCGAGTTTTGTGCGGTGAGTTTTTCCAATGCAAATGAAATGGTTGATTGATTAGTTACATTCGTAATTTCTTTTACCTCACTCAAATATTCAGCGTGCGTGGCGTATAGTAAAAATGGTCCTTTTTCATCTACGCTCAACGCAGCATTTTCTCCTTCTTTGGTAAGATATGTTTGGAGGAGTTGGTTGTCGCTCTTTCGCACGAGTTTAAGCGTAGTATTCGTCAATTTTACGTTTGTTTCTTTGTCCGTGACACTCACGATAAGGTTTCCTTGCGTGGCTCGTTTCATGCTCATTTCCACATTTTCTCCGGAAATGGTTTCGAGCAAAATCGTTTCACTTGTTGTGAGGGCGAATTCTCCGGCGGGGTCGCTTGCACTCGCATAATAACTTCCCTGCGTCACATTTTCGAAAATAGTTACTCCTAATGAGTTGGTGTAGCGTGTTTCGACGGACAATCCTTCTTTCGTAAAGAGTTCCACTTGTATTCCATTGAGTAGTTTGGCGTTATCGGCTTGCTTGATGGTTATTTTCAGCGTGCTCTTTTCCACGTTTAACGTGTCTAATGCAATGATGGGGTTGTTTGCTTTCAATATCACTCCATTTTTTTCTTCTTATTCTTCTT
>VGJJ01000026.1 GCA_016867455.1 Candidatus Iainarchaeum sp.
TTTTAAAATTCACTAGTCAATTCCCTGCGCTTTCTGTAATTTTCCCGAGTAATCAATGTATACTGTTTTTGTTTCCGTGAATTCGTGGATGCCTTCGATTCCTGCTTCTCGCGTCCCATTTCCTGTTTTTTTGATTCCTCCGAATGGAAGGTGCACTTCGGCTCCAATGGTTGAAGAATTGACGTACGTGATTCCTGCTTCTATTTGGTCAATCGCGTGCATGGCATTCGTTAAATCGTTCGTGTAAATGCTCGAGCTCAATCCGTATTCTACACTATTGCACACTCGAATAGCTTCGTTAAGATTTTTCACCGCAATTATGCTCAGAATGGGTCCGAATATTTCTTCTTGGGCAATGGTTGCGCGTGCTTTTACCTGAGTAAAAATGGTGGGTTCGAAAAAATATCCTGCGGTATCGAGTGGTTTTCCTCCGCACAACAACTTTCCTTCTTTTCTTCCAATGCTTGCATAACGGATTGATTTTTCCACGGCTTTTTCATTGATGAGTGGTCCCACGTCTGTGTTTTTGTTTCGTCCGTCTCCTACTTTTAGTTTGAGTGTTTTTTTTACGAGCATTTCTTCCAATGCTTTCGCTACTTTTTCGTGCACGATGACGCGTGAACAGGCCGTGCACCGTTGTCCCGTCGTTCCAAATGCTCCCCAAATGATTCCATTCGTTGCGAGTTCTAAGTCCGCATCATCCATTACAATAATCGCATTCTTTCCTCCTAATTCGAGTCCAATTTTTTTTACTCCCGCGTGTTGTGTAATCCATTCTCCCGTTTCTCTGCTTCCGGTGAATGATAATCCTCGTATGCGTGGACTTTTGACCAGGGTATTTCCTACGTATTGTGCGTCTCCCGTGACCATGTTCACCACTCCCGCGGGAACGCCTGCTTCTTCGATTATTTCCACGAGTTGAATGGCTGTGCGTGGCGTATCCGAAGAGGGTTTGAACACGATGGTGTTTCCTCCGATGAGTGCGGGGGAAATTTTCCACGCAGGGATTGCCATGGGAAAATTCCATGGGGTGATGAGTCCTACGACTCCTACTGGTTTTCGTTGCGTGAATGCCATTTTGTGTTGGAGTTCGCTCGGCGTGGTGTGTCCATACAGTCTGCGTCCTTCTCCGGCCATGTATTCAAAAATATCAATCGCTTCTTGCACATCTCCGCGTGTTTCTTTCATTATTTTTCCCATTTCTTCGCTCATGTTTTCGGCGAGTTTTTCTTTATTTTTTCTAAGTATGCGTGCGATTTCCAGTAAGTATTCTCCTCTTTTGGGAGCGGGGGTGTTTTTCCATTCGTTGAGCGTCTTTTCGGCCGCATCAATGGCTTTTTCCACGTCTTTCTCATTCCCTGCTTGAAATTTTCCAATACTTTTTCCCGTGGCGGGGTTGAGGGAATCAAATGTTTTTCCGCTCGTTGAGCGTGTCCATTTTCCTCCGATATAATTCAAGTATTCGGCCATGCCACCCCCACCTTTTTGGAGTATAAAATACCCCTCCGCTCAACATGGGAAAATGGCTTATTTTGTTCATAAAACGGGTTATATGGCTATTATTGACCATTCTTAACCATCGTAAACTATTATAAATCCACTCAAACGAGTATACTACGATGGCCGATATATCTTCTATCAGTATGTTGGAATTGCAAGTCCTCTGGTACCTTTCTCAAAAGAACATGCACGGGTATGCATTGATACAAGACCTCTCCAAACACCGTTCAACTCCTCTCACGCCGGGAACACTCTATCCTCTTCTCGCGCGTTTTGAAAAAAATGATTGGATCCGCATCTCCGAAATGGGAGATCGTGACAAGAAAGTGTACATGCTCACCGAGAATGGACAGAAGATTCTCGACAAGCTCGCGCATGAGTTTACGGAAATTTTTGATGGGATTTACACGAAATATCATTGTTCTGCGTGCACGCATTTTTTGGTTGACAAATCGCGTACGCACACGCTTTCCACGTTGCATGAGGGGCGTGATGACTAATGCCTCTTCCGTATTCGGTGGTTGATCCGTCCGTTCTCGAGCAATCCGCTCGTGATGCGGCCAAAACATTAGTCGAATTAGATCGTGATGTATTTGATCACGCGGACACGGAATCACACACCTATAAAGCAACTCCCGGTTTAAGTGAAAAACTCGTTCGTGAAATTTCCAAACAAAAAAATGAACCCTCTTGGATGTTAGACATTCGTCTGCGCGGCTTGCACGCATTTCTCGACACTCCCGTTCCGGAGTGGGGTCCTGATTTGTCCGCGTTGAAGTTTGATGATATTATTTATTACGCTCGTCCCGATGCGAAAGGAAATGCCACCAATTGGGATGATGTTCCTTCTGAAATCAAAAAAACGTTCGACAGACTTGGTATTCCTCAAGCCGAACAAAAATATCTCGCGGGGGCGGGGGCGCAATACGATAGTGATGTGGTTTATCATAAAATCCGCGACGACCTCGCCGCCAAGGGGGTTATTTTTGAAGACATGGATGTGGCACTGCACAAATATCCTGATTTAGTCAAAGAATACTTCATGACTAAATGTATTCCCGTCACGGATCACAAGTTCATCATGTTGCATGCTGCCGTGTGGAGTGGGGGGACATTCATTTACGTTCCTAAACACGTTCACGTGGACCTTCCTTTGCAAGCATATTTTCGCATGAACGCTAAGCGCGGGGGGCAATTTGAACACACCCTCATTATTGTTGAGGAAGGTGCGCAATTGCACTACATTGAAGGTTGTTTTACCAAAGGGACACTAGTTCAATCAAACCCTGATTACAAACCCATCGAAGATATAAAAATCGGCGACAAGGTTATGACTGACTCGGGTGAATACAAGAATGTGTATAATACCCAAGTTATTCCTTATTCTGGCGACCTTTACACTATTGAAACATATGGTGACTCCACTCAAAGGATGGAAGTTACTGCCGGACACCCCATTTTGTCAGTAAAACGTTTGAAAAAACGCGACAGGAACAAGCAATGGAAAAAATCATGGATGATTCCAAAGTATCTAAATAAATTAGACTATTTGACGATTCCAATTAACAAAACAATTATCTCTAATTCAACTCGAAAATATAGCATAACACACGGGGTTGGTCGTCACAAGCCCAAAAAATATGAAATAAACGTTCCTTTATCAAAGGATTTTTTCCGCTTAATTGGTTATTATTTAGCGGAAGGCAGTGTTTCGGGAAACGAAGGCGATCATTATGTCAATTTTTCTTTTAACGAAAATGAACGTGCCTATATTGAGGACGTTAAACAACTTTTGAAAACAGTGTTTGGGTATGAGAAAGCAATCGAGACACAAACTCCCAATAATCATGGGACGAATGTTGTTGTGAGTTCGGTTGATTTGGCGCAAGTATTCAAAGAATTTGGAAAAGGCGCCCCCAACAAGGTGATTCCTCATTGGGCAATGCTCGAAGATCCTGAAAAGCAAAAGCAGCTATTATCAAGTCTTTTTCACGGAGACGGAAACTTTTACAGTAAACAACACAAAAGCGGCTACAAGGAAACTTTCCGTATTAGTACGACTTCAGAAAAGCTCGCTAGACAAGCTCGTGAGATTTTGCTGCGCGTCAAAATTCCTGCATTTTTGAATAAACAGAAACGCGTTAGTCCCCGAAAGCCAATGTATACGGTGGGTGTCACCGGCGAGTATATGTCTCGTTTTGGAGAAATGGTTGGAATTCCCGTTTCAAATAAAATGAATGGTAAGAATCGTGCTTCCATGTTCTATATCGATGATGATTTTCTATATGTTCCTATCAAGCGCATAACAAAGAAGGAAGTTAGAGATATTCCTGTCTATGATATTAGTGTGGAAGACTTGCATACCTATGTTGCGGCTGGCGTAACCGTGCACAATTGCTCCGCACCGCAATATAGTGCTAATTCCTTGCACGCGGGATGCGTGGAGATTTTTGTCAAGAAGAATGCGCGTATGCGTTATTCAAGTGTAGAAAATTGGTCTAAAAACACCTATAATTTGAACACGAAGCGTGCCATGGTGGATGAAAATTCTCTCATGGAGTGGGTTTCTGCTCAGACCGGCTCGGGGGTAACCATGCTGTATCCGTGTTCCGTGTTGAAAGGTGAAGGTGCGAAAGCCGATCATATTTCTATTGCCGTTGCGGGGAAAAATCAGTTCCAAGATACTGGTGCAAAGGTCTATCACCTCGCTCCACGCACAACTTCTATTATTCGTGCCAAGTCTATTTCCAAAGATGGTGGAGTGAACACGTTTCGCGGTCACGTGAAAGTGAACAAGTCCGCGGATGAGTGTAAAGTCTCCGTGAAGTGTGATGCGCTGCAAATGGACTTGTTGAGCGTCTCGAACACGTATCCGTTTATGAAAATTCTTAATTCTCAAACCGATGTCGCTCATGAAGCCACGGTGGGTAAGATTGATTCCTCTCAATTGTTTTATTTAATGTCCCGTGGCTTGGATGAAGAGCAAGCCATGCAGTTGATTGTGCAGGGTTTTATTGAAAATATTGTCAAAGAACTCCCTCTCGAATATGCGGTGGAGTTGAATCGTCTGATTGCTTTAGAAATGGAGTCGCATTCCGCGTGATGGTTATGAAAAAATCCCCTTCTTCTCAATCCGTTTCCTGGCGTAATCGTCAGCAGCTGGCGCAAAAGTCTTTTCCTTCATTAAAAGACGTTTCATTTACGTATGGTTTGGACATTTCTTCTTCCATCAAACCCTTTGATTATGCTCAAATTTCCACCGCTGCATCGCACGATCCTATTTTTGCGCTCAATGAGCGCGTGGAGTCCGGCATTTCGGTGATGGATTATTCCACCGCATCCGCTGCTTTTCCCTTCGTGGATTCCCTTATTGGTTCCCTTCTCTCGTCTGAAAGCAAGCTCGAATTATTTCATCTTTCGAATGTCAAAAATGTCCTAGTGATGGTGGTTCCCGAGAACACTCATGCGACGAGTCCCATTGCTATTGTTCCTGGTAAAAGTATTTTTGAGCACGTTTTTATTTTTGTGGGAAAAAACTCTCGCGTTTCATTTGTTCACTTGGAGAAGGATTTGCAGAAAACGGGCGTAAATTATCGTTCTTCCGTTGTGGAGATTTTTGCGGAAGAAAACGCGCATGTCGCGTATTCGAGTATTCAGTCTTTTTCTTCAACCGTTGAGCGTGTCTCATTTAAGCGTTCGCGCGTTTCAACGAATGCTCGCGTGGATTGGTTTTGGTCCGAGTTAGGCTCCTCATTCGTCAAGAGTGATGTTTCTTCTTTCTTAGTTGGTGAAAATGCCTCGTCTCAAAATGTTTGTGTTCACGTTCAGAATAATGCTCAAATTTTTGATTTGGATGCGCGCGCCATTCACACGCATCCTCAGACCAAGAGCACGTTGCTTTCGCGCGGCGTCCTCGATGGTGAATCAAAGAACGTGTACAAGGGTCTTATTCGCATGACGAAGGATGCTCCTCATTCTCACGGGGAACAGCGTGCCGATGTGCTTGTTCTCTCACCCACTGCGGAGGCCGACCCTGTTCCTATGCTCGAAATTGAGGGTTCCGACATTCAGTGTTCTCACGCTGCTACGGTGTCTCGTTTAGACGCGTCAAAATTATTCTATCTTTCTTCCCGCGGTCTCGATGATTCGGTGGCACGGGCGCTCTACATTTATGGCTTTCTCGACCATGCCCTTTCGCGCTTTCCTTCTGCGGAAATCATTTCCGAGTCCCGTTCGCGTATTTTGCGTAAACTAGGCCTTTCCTCGTTAAACGTGGAGGAATCCTTATTAGTTTCTCCCCCGCAGGTGATGGTATGAAGACGCGCGCTTCAGCTTCAAGTAATGGTTCGCGTACGCGTAACCTGTTTCCTATTCTTTCCCGAAAGATGCGTGGTCATCCATTAGTCTACTTAGATAATGGTGCCACCACTCAAAAACCATCTTCCGTATTGTCGGCGATGGATTCGTTTTACAAAAAATCGTATGCCAATGTTCATCGGGGTATTCACACGCTTTCCGAAGAAGCCACGGTTGCATATGAGCATGCTCATGAAAATGTGGCGGATTTTATTGGTGCTTCTTCCCTGCGTGAAATAGTGTTCACCCGCGGAACAACTGATTCATTCAATATGCTCTCGCGCATGCTTACGCAAACGTTTTCGCGTGGGGATGAAATTATTGTCTCTCAAGCGGAGCATCATTCTAATTTGGTTCCCTGGCAGCAATTGGCTCAGCAAAAAGGTCTCAAACTTTCATTCATTCCATATGATTCGCGCACGGGAGAATTACACTGGGAAAAATTAGAGAAAATGATTTCCAAAAAAACAAAAGTTGTTTCCCTTACTCATGTGTCGAACGTGTTGGGTTTTATTTCTCCTCTCAAAAAAATAAGCAAACTTGTGCATGATCACAACGCGTTGTTGAGCGTTGATGCTGCTCAGTCGGTGGCACGTCTTCCTATTAACGTGAAAAAGATGGGGGTTGATTTTCTTTCTTTTTCCGGTCATAAAATGTACGGCCCCACTGCCTCTGGTGTGCTTTACGGTCGTGAGGATCTTTTTTCATCACTCGAACCTGCGTATTATGGTGGGGACATGGTCCGTGAAGTGACGCTTAACAAGTCCACATGGAATGATCTTCCCTGGAAGTTTGAGCCTGGCACTCCTCCTATTGTGGAAGGCATTGGTTTGGGTGCGGCCGTTGATTTTTTGCGTGCGTATCCATTGGAGGATATTTTTTCGCATGAGAAAAAAATAATGGCTCATGCCATGAATGGTCTTTCTTCGTTAGGAAACATTACCATATACGGTCCTTCGTCTCCGGAGCAACGTGCGGGCGTGCTTGCGTTCAATGTTAAACATGTTCATGCGCATGATTTGTCTTCCTTGTTAAACGAAGATGGGGTTGCTATTCGTGCGGGTCATCATTGTGCCATGCCCCTCATGACGGCGTTAAATATTCCTGCTTCGGCACGTGCCTCGTTTGCGGTGTACACGGAAAAATCAGACATTGATGCCTTAGTTGAGGGTGTGCGTAAGGCTCAAACTATTTTCAAATGATGTGTGTGATGATTGAATATGAATGCAGTAACGGATCAACGTGATTTTGCAGGGGAAGGCATGTATCGGGAGCACATTCTCGATCATTACAAGCATCCGCGTAATTTTGGGGAATGGAAAACGTGTTCGGTTTCTCACAAGGAATTGAATCCCGTGTGTGGGGACCAATTGTCTTTCCAATTGAACATGGATGAGAAGGGCGTGGTGAAGGATGTTCGTTTTTCGGGTCAAGGTTGTGCTATTTCCATTGCTTCTGCTTCTTTGCTTTCGGATGAAATTAAAGGTAAAACGATTGATCAAATTAATGCCCTGTCTCGTGATACGGTGCAGGAATTGCTGGGCGTCACCTTGGGTCCTTCTCGCTTGAAGTGTGCCATGTTGTCCTTGGACACGGTCAAGAATGCCTGTCAGATTTATCAAAAATATCACGCAGGGGGAAAAAAGCATGGCGGACATTGAGATACGCGATTTACACGTGGAAGTGGGGGAAAAATCTTCTCGCAAGGAAATTCTTTCCGGGGTATCATTAGATATTAATCAGGGTGACATTGTCGCACTTATGGGTCCGAATGGGAGTGGGAAATCCACTCTGGCATATGTATTAGCGGGCCACCCGAGTTACCATGTTACACGTGGCAGTGTTCGTTTCCATGGTAAAGATTTGCTGGCGATGAAGCCTCATGAGCGTTCGCGTGCGGGTCTCTTTCTTTCATTCCAATACCCTGCCGAAGTCTCGGGTGTTACCGTGTCTAATTTTCTCCGTACGGCAATGAATGCCCGTCTCTCAACGCCGGTAAAAATTGCTGATTTTGCTAAATTGTTGAAAGAGAAAATGTCTTTGTTAAAAGTGGATCAAAAACTTGTGAATCGTTATTTGAATGAGGGTTTTTCTGGCGGGGAAAAGAAGCGTTGTGAGATTCTCCAATTAGCTATGCTTCAACCCCAATTTGCGGTGTTGGATGAAACTGATTCCGGTACGGATGTGGATGCGTTGAAAGTATTGGGGGAAGGAATTTCTACTATCGCACGCTCAACCAAAATGGGTGTGCTTCTCATTACGCATTACAATCGTATTCTTCAGTATGTTAAACCCTCGCGCGTGCATATTTTGGTGAATGGAAAAATTGTCAAGTCGGGTGGTTTTGAATTAGCCGAGCATATTGAGAAGCATGGCTTTGATTCATTCATTAACGCGGAGGTGTCTGCATGAAGCCCGTTGAAAAATCACCGTTGGTGGAATCCATGACTCCTCTCTCCACGCGCGGGGCGGTTAATACTCACGTCACGGAAGCGCAGGTGCGTGAAGTCTTGAAGCAAGTGGAAGATCCTGAGTTGCACATGGATATTATCACTCTTGAACTCGTTTATGGTATCCAAATTACTAAGGGAAACGTCTCCGTTACTATGACCCTTACCACTCCCGCTTGTCCGTATGGTCCCATGTTGATTGAAATGGTCAAGTTGGCTGTTCGTAAAATTCCTGGTGTTGAAACCGTTGACGTGAAAGTAACGTTTGATCCGGTCTGGCAGCCCTCGGAAGATTTGAAAGCCATGATGGGCTTGTTATAGTCTGCTTTTTGCAATCATTAATGTTTTTTGATCAAACTTCATGGCAAACCCAAGAGGTTTGTCATGCCAGCAAACCAATGGTTTGCCTGGTTTTCAAAAGTTTTTTTTGCAGGGTTTTGATCAAACTTTTTTCAAAAGTTTGTTTTATTGAATAATTTGCACGGCCACTTGCAGGAACAAAAATAACACGTACATGCTCAGGAAAATAATTCCTTGTACGCGTCCCACGCCTCCGTGTTTGATGAAGTAATACACGAGCATGGAGTTGGCCATCACAATGAATACTACGGGCAAAATGAATGGTGAAAATGCAATCGCATCTTTAGAGAATGCAAATACGCTTCCTAATACGAGTGTCAAGTTCATTACGCTGCTGCCGAGTATTTCTCCAATCGCTAATGATACTTCTCCTCTTCTCACGGCGGTAAAATTAATGATAAGTTCTGGTAACGTTGTTCCAAATGATACGAGGGTGAGTCCGATGATTCCTTCATCGATGTGTAATTGCATCGCAATCTTAATGGCTGCATCCACGAGGTAGTGGGAGCTGATGAGTACTCCCATCATTCCAATCGCGAATGTCACACTGATTTTTCCCACGTCTTTTTGTCGGACGATTTCGTCCTTGGGTGCGGGGAGTTTTTCTTTCATGACAAAAAATACGTAAAACAAGAACACGCTCAATAATATGAGTCCTTCTCCCGTGTGGGCGGTGGTGTTAACTAATAGTGTGAGTGGGATGAGTGAAATCAACAGGAGCATTTCTGCGCTGTCCAAAACATGTTTCCGTGTAATTTTTACTTTTCTAAACGCGGTTGCCACTCCAATTACTAAGCAAATATTGGCTACTGTGCTCCCCAACGCGCCTCCGACTCCCAGGGCCGGTTTTCCCGCGAGCGCGGAAATCGTTCCCACCATCAAGTCCGGGAGGGAAACAAATACGGCTACTACCACGAATCCAAATGCTAGTTTTGAAATTCCAAAATGGTCGGACAATCGTATACTCGAGTCAATCGTCCATCGGCTCGTTTGTACTAATACGAATAGGGCTGCCCCAAAAATGATATATTCCATCATGGCAGACCCTCCGTCCTTTTTTTCATCACTTTTTTTTCGTCAATTAGCAGAATTCACACTGGTGACTTTCTTTTTTTTCCTTCTTTTTGGTTTCTTTCTTTTCTGGCATGCGTCTTCCTCCCTCTAAAAACCTCAGATTGCTTGTTTTTAATCCTTATCCAGCTCACTTCCTGCCTGAGTCATTAACTCCCAAGGACGTGGTCTCATGGCAAAAACAATTGGTGAAGTATCCGTAGATGTGCACCGCAAAGCGGGTGGGAAACTGGGGACGTATAGTAAAGTTCCTGTCAAAACGTCGCGCGATTTATCCATCGCATACACTCCGGGCGTGGCGCAAGTGAGCCTGGATGTTTTTAATCACCCCGAACAAGCATTCGATCTCACGCTCAAAAAAAATTCACTGGCCGTGATTAGTGATGGTTCCAAAGTCTTGGGTTTGGGAAATTTGGGTGCGTTGGGTGCTATTCCTGTCATGGAGGGAAAGTGTGTCTTATTCAAAGAGTTGGGTGGCATTGACGCATTTCCCATTTGTTTAGACACGCAGGATGAGAAAAAAATTATTGAAACCATTCGCCTCATTGCTCCTGTTTTTGGTGCGATTAATTTGGAAGATTTTGTCGCCCCCAAGTGTTTTCGTATAGAAGCCGCGTTGCAAGATTTGGGCATTCCTGTTTTTCATGATGATCAGCACGGCACTGCCATTGTCGTGTATGCGGGATTATTGAACGCTGCCAAAGTCGTAAACAAGCCTTTTTCCTCGTTGCGCGTGTGCATTAATGGAGCGGGTGCTGCAGGAAATGCCGTTGCTAAAATGCTTTTAGGTATCAACGTTCCACACGGCTTTTCGCGTGTGAAAGAGGTTATTTTGTGCGACACGAAAGGAATTATTTATGTGGGTAGAAAAGACTTGGATTCCGAGAAATCCTCTCTTGCTGCGAAAACGAATCCGCGTAAATTGAAGGGTGAGTTGAAAGATGCATTAGTAGACGCGGACGTGTTCATTGGCGTCTCCGTCGCGGGTGCGTTGAAAAGTGAGTGGATTTCTTCCATGTCTAAAAAACCTATTATTTTTGCGTTGGCTAATCCTACTCCCGAAATCATGCCGGCTGTTGCTAAAAAAGCCGGTGCATTTATTATTGCTACTGGCCGGAGTGATTTTCCCAACCAAACCAATAATGCTCTTGCGTTTCCTGGTATTTTTCGCGGGGCCATGGATGCTCGTTCAACGCGCATAAGTAAGAGGATGCAGATGGCTGCTGCCCAGACTCTTGCGGAAATGGTTTCTTCTCCCACTCCTGAGAAGATTCTCCCTCCGTTATCGGATCGTACGGTCGCGTCGCGTATTGCGGTGGCGGTTAAGAAGCAGGCTGAAAAAGAAAATCTCTCGCGTGTTAAGTAGTGGGAGTATTTTCTTCTTCGCGGCTTCGTGCGGGATTGTTTTCTTCCGCGAGGCGTATTCCTTTTTCGGTTAGTATCAGTATGTTTGCTCTTCCTTTTTTTATTTTTTTGATTATTTTTTCGCTCTCCAATTCACTCACAACGAGTGAAACTTTTGCTTCGCCAATCGTTACTTTTTCTCGTAGTTCTTTTTGCGTTAACCTATTTCCTCCCCTCTTCAAATGTTGTATCATTTCTTTTGCATAATTGTCTAATTCAACTTTTTCTTCCGCCGCGGAATGATTTTTTTCAGTATTCTCCCCTTGCGTGTTTTTTTTATTTTCGTTTTCTTGTTTGCTTTTTTCGTTTTCATTTTTTTCCGTATTGTGCGTGCTTTTTTTTGCTTTCCACACGTGTACGCGCGTGTTCACAATCGCATATCCCCCCACTCCTAAAACAATTCCGAGCAGCACGAGCCAAATCACGGGTCCCGCGAGCAATTGGTCCCATATCGTGAGTGGTTTTTCCTCGTTGGGTAATGGTTCATTCGGCACGTCTCCTAATTCGGGGAGCATAATCAAGTCAATGGTATACGTCCCTCCTTCGAGAATTGTTATTGGATTCTCCGCTCGCTGTAGCATAATTCCATTTTCCTGATATTCTGCCACGAGCGTGTAGGTTCCTTCCCCCGCGTCAAATGAATACGATCCATCCTTGCTCACTTTGGTTTGAGCAGGGGTAGTGTCGATGGTAATGATGCTATTCTCTTTCACTTCCAGCGTTAATCCGTCATACACGGTCCCACTAATCGTGGCTGCGTTTACACTTGGAAAAAGCACTATTCCTGCCATCAGTAAAAATCCTATTTTCCACGGGTGATGCATGGTCTACCTTGCCTTTCATTCTTCATAAAGTATTATCCTTTTTTTTTGTAAAGAATGGTTAAAAACATCCGTTGCACCAGTAGTTGTATGAAATCTTCTTCCTTTATCCTCATACTCGGTTTCTTCTTCCTTTTTTCCTTTTCCGCGTGGGGTTTTTCTACGGAAAACACGACGCGTTTTGATTCATCTGTTCCTGTCACCTATACGGTTGTTTCTCCCGTGGATGTTATTCCTGTTTCTATTGCGGTAAAAAAACCCCTGAAAGAAATTCAGGCCACGTATACGGTGGCGGAGTCTTCTCGTCAGCGTCAGCGTGAAAACTATGATTCGTTGCGTGCACGTCTCTTGAATGCTCCCGCGTCAGAGAAAGAATTGCTCTTGGCTCAACTTAGTCAGCAGCGTCAGCGTGTGTTGCTCTCTACCCTTAACTCGCTCACCGTCTTGTACCAGCGCACCGATTACGTGTTAGCTCAATTTGACGAAACGCTTTTGCGTTTGCGTTCAAAGTATTTGTCTCTCAAAGACAAGTCATCGGTTCCTGATTTTAGTTCTCGCATGCGCGCCCTTGAGTCCACTCAATCGTCTCTTCAAAATAAATCCGTTCAATTATCCGTGCGTTTGGCATCCGCTCCTACTTCGGTTTCACTGGGGGGTGAGGTCGTTTCGCTCAAGAATGACTTATCCTCATTCATTCAGGAGACTAAGTCGTTTGTTAATGATTATCGTTCCCTCGCGCGCGAGGTTATTGAGGCGAATTAATCGCTTTTTCTTTCTTGTAGGCGCAACCTATATAATTTGTTTTCCCGCTCAATCATACTATGGCTTCTTCTCTGCGTGATGTGATTATTGTGGGTGGTGGTATTTCTGCTCACACGGCTGCTGTGTATACTGCTCGTGCTTCCCTTCGTCCATTGGTGATTGCGGGTGAGAAGCTCGATCAATTATCCTACACCACGAGCGTGGAGAATTTTCCTGGTTTTCCGGAGGGTGTGCAGGGTCCTGATTTAGTGGCTAATGCCCGTAAACAAGCGGAAAAATTTGGTGCCGAATACGTGAGTGGTCGTGTCACTAAAATCGTG
>VGJJ01000027.1 GCA_016867455.1 Candidatus Iainarchaeum sp.
TAGTGAATTTTAAAAAAAAAAAAAACTACAAATGATTCATCAGCCACAGAATATCCGCCGTAGAAATACGATCACGGCCAACGCCCAACAATTTAGGCCAATTAGTTCCCACGAGACGCGAACCAGCATTCACATAAATAAATTTTTTTGTTCTCAAAAAATCATGGAGTGTGGAATCATTTTGCGCAGTAAGAGCCAATTGTCCAGCAATCGACTCACGAACTAATTCGAGGCCGCGTTCAAACTGAGAAGAATGGTGGTCAAGAGAACGCAGCACTTTCACCGCGTGATTAGCATCCATTAAGTGACGCAGGGACTTTTTACCCACACTCTCTTCACGACTACGAACATACGCGGCCACAGACTTCGTCAAACCAACGGGCAAAATACCCCGAATACGCGGACGCATGAGCGTTTTCGATGAATTTGAACACCTTTTGAAACAGGTTTAGATGAACGTGCAGGCATAGGATGCACACGAAATGGAGGAATATAAACTATCGGGCGGCCACGCTTTTATAGTCAGACTCAACACTTGAGACATGAACCGCATCGCTATCCAAACCAGCTTACCCGGACCTAAATCAAGAGCCATTCTAAACCGGTTGAAAGAAAAAAACGGCGCATTCAACATCGACCACGCGTACGTACATTCAGGAGAAGGAAAAGGAAGCCATTTTGCGGATGTTGATGGAAACGTTTTCCTGGATTTCGCGGGACAGATTGCGAGCAACCCGCTCGGATACAATAACGCGGCCATGTTGAAAGTATTGCAAAAACACTCAAACTTTACGCCCATCAAATATGGCGGACAAGACTTTACGGTGCCGCAACACCTGCACTTGCTCGAAGAATTGTTGAAAATTGTTCCTAAACCAATGGATGCGGCATTCCTCATCAACTCGGGAGCGGAAGCAAATGAAAATGCCATCAAGATTGCGTGCCACCGCAACCCCGCAGCGAAAATAGGAATATCATTCTACAACGGATGGCACGGACGCACGACAGGAGCGCTCAGCCTCACCAATTCACGCAGTGTACAAGTCAAACACTACTTGAGAATACCCGTGAGGCACATCTCATTCACGGATAATGCTGCACAAGAAATCGAAGAACTCATCTTGAGAGAGTATGCCCCCGACGAAATTGGATTTGTAGCAGTCGAAAACGTGCAAGGAGAAGGCGGATACTATCCTGCAACCAAAACAATGATGCAGGGCATCCGCAAAACAACCAAAAAATATGGAATACCACTCATCTGCGATGAAGTGCAAAGCGGAATGGGGCGCACGGGAAAATGGTGGGCATACCAACACTATGACATTGTGCCGGATATTCAGACGTGCGCAAAAGCATTGCAAGTTGCAGCCACGGTGAGCAAAAAAAGCATGTTCCCCACCGAAGGAGGAGCTATCAGTTCCACATGGGGAGGTGGACACGTATTAGACATGGCCATGGGAGCCGCCATCATTCGCGAAATCAAAAAGAAAAAACTAATGAAAAATGCCACACGCATGGGAAATGAAATCCATGAACGATTGAAGGAAATCCACACACAATATGAAACAATTCACCACCCCCGCGGATTAGGATTGATGCAAGCATTTGACTTAAGTGATACCAAGACACGCAATCAGGTGAGAGACAAGTGCTTCCAGAATGGATTAATCGTATTAGGATGCGGATGGAGCGGAATACGCATGTCCCCATCACTGAACATTACGAAGGAAGAAGTGAATGAGGGAATGAATATTATTGAGGACGTGGTGAAAACGATTAAGAAAAACTAACCAAAAAAAAGCGAGGAAACCATATGGGAAAAACAAACTTTGACATGCTGCACGAACTCATGGATATTGAAGCAGTATCGGGAAATGAGGGGCCCGTGCGAGAATATATTCACGAAAAAATGAAACCATATGTGGACGTCATATCCATTGACAAAATGGGCGACCTCATTTGTCACAAAAAAGGACGAAAACCATCCATCATGCTCGCCGGACACATGGACGAAATAGGACTCATGGTCAAACGCATCGAAAAAAATGGAAAAATATACGTGAGCGCGTTAGGAGGAATAAACTCCATCAACATCATCGGACAAACCGTTAGTATACTCGGAAGCGTGGGACCCGTCAAAGGAATCATGAGCACGAAAGAAATCAATAACGATTACGAAATGGAACAAATACCGGATATTAATGACGTGTTCGTGGACACAGGACTCACCCCCAAAGAATTACAAAAAAGAAACGTGTACGTGGGATCATACTTAAGCTTGGAAAAAACCGACCACACGATAGGAAACCCGGATTATATCGCAGGAAAAGCACTCGATGACCGAATAGGATGCTTCATGCTCATCGAATTAGCCAAAAAACTACAAAAAAGCCCATATGACATCTATTACGTGTTCACCGTGCAAGAAGAAGTAGGATTGTATGGAGCAAAAGTATCCACGTACACGATTGACCCGGACTTAGCCGTGGCAGTCGATGTGAGCAACTCGAATGACATGAATGACGAACCCACCAAAATAGTAGGAGAAGGACCCGTCATCACCATGAAAGACGATGAAATGATTGGAAACACGTGTTTGAACAATTATTTCAAAGAAATCGCACGAAAGAATAAAGTGCCACTGCAACTCGAAGTAAGTAATTTTGGAACAACGGACGCATTAGCCATTTCATTATCCAAAGGAGGAGTACCCACCACCGCGCTGGGAGTGTGCCTACGAAACATTCACACAACTCACAGCATTGCCAGCAAGAAAGATATCCTGCACTGCATCGACTTGCTCGAAAAATTCTGCCAAAAACCACCACTCCACTGCGTGGAAAGCGAAATAGAAGAAGAAACGACTCGCGCACAAAAAAAGAAAAAATAGAGAAACTAATTAGTAGAATTAACTTCCAATAATAGCTTCTCAATAACGGCCTTGAACTCGGCCGCTTCCGCGTCTAAATCATTAGCATTCTCATATGGATTACCAACGCGCCAATACTTGCAGCCAAAAACATAGGTAGGAACGGACATCTCGGGATTGGCTTTCTGCAACCACGCAATCTCGGACTCAGGAACCGTAGACTCTTTCTCGGGAGTAAATTGATTATTACCAATGTCCGCGTCCCAATGATAAGCAACAATTTTTCCTTGTTTAACGTACTCTTCCATGACCCCATTGAAAGTCTCATTAATCCAACGGCAATGAGGACACATGGTAGTGGAAAACATACGAATCACGGGCTTACCATCCTCCGTACAAATAGATGTCTCACCTGGAAGCAATTGAAACGTACGAATAGAAGAAGGAGGAATCTGACTCGTGTCGCGAGAAGAATACTTGAAATTATTACTCACGCAGCCAGAGGCCACGAGCAAAAGAAAAAGAAATAGAAAACTCATTGTTAGAAAACGCATGATGAAAAGAATAAGGAATGAAAATAAAAAGGAGAGGGAAAGTCAAGGAACTTTCCCCCATCACGCATACAAGCAAACAGTGTTACTTCACCGTAATCGTACACGTTCCCGGAACTTGCGACCAGGACTTACCACCCTCAATCGCTTTGAGGACAGTATCAAATGCCGATGTAGGACAGGCACCCACGACTAATTGAGCTTTGTCACCGGGCTTACCAATGGCAAAACTGGGCGTACCACTCACACCAACGCTTTGACCCTCGGCTTGATTCGCAGCAATTTTTTCCGCGTACTTGTCGGAGTCCACACACGAATTAAACGTTGACGTGTTCAAACCCAAATCAGCACCCCAGGCTTTCAAATCATCATTCGTGAATTGAGCCGTGCCGGTAGCACTAAGTTTAGTGGTTTCATCAAAGATCTTGTCGTGCATTTCCCAAAACTTTCCCTGTTCTCCCGCACAACGAGCAGCATTGGCAGAAGGAGCGGCCATCGGATGGAACGACAAGGGAAAATCCTTGAAGACTAATTTAATTCGACCATCGGAAACCCACTGTTTGAATTGAGCGTCGGAATCATTATAGAAACGCTTACAGAAAGGACATTGGAAGTCAGAATACTCCACCAAAATAATGGGAGCAGAATCTTTTCCAGCAACCCCTTGACTATCCGCGGCCAACAATTCAGCCATCGTGGTATTGGTCGTTGGAACTTGCAAGCCTCCCTGATCAGGAGTAGGCAAATTATCCTCATTCGAAGGAGCAGCAATGGACAAACCATCGAGACCCGTCGCAATGACGTTGGCACTTGTCACAAGAGAATACCCCAAGATGACAGCAGCTAATAGAATACTCAACGGAAGCACGTATGCAGACCAGGCATCGGATTTAGATGCGTGATGCATGTGCTCCCCAATATTTTCAGACATAGGAATGACCTCCAAAAGGAATAATTACTCGTAATAATAGGGCGTGCACATTTAAAATAAGAAAGCAAAAGGAGAGGAATTAAACAATTGAATGAATCAAAACACGCCAACCAAGAGCAGGCTTAAAAGAGGGTAAATAATACTCGAAACATGAACCGCATCCCAACCGGAATAACAGGGTTAGATGCCCTCATCGAAGGCGGCCTGCCCGAGGGAAGAAGCTATTTAGTATCGGGAGCAACGGGAACCGGAAAAAGTATTTTCTGCACCCAATTCATTTACCAAGGAGCAGTAATGTACAAACAACCCGGAGTATACGTGACACTGGATGAGCGGCCCAACTTGCTGCGAGAAGACATGCTCACCTTCGGATGGGACTTGAGAAAACTCGAAGACGATAACTTAATCGAAATGATCGACGGAAGTGTGGCTAAAATAGGACTCCCAAGCGATGAATCATTCTCCATGCCCACGGGATTCGACTTAGACAAATTATTATTAGAAATCATGCGCACGACACGAAGAATAGGAGCCAAGAGAGTGGTGATTGACTCATTGCCGGCATTGGGAATCAATTACGAAAGCCCGAATGAAGTACGCAAAGCTATTTTGAAAGTTAGTTACATGCTCGAACGAACGGGAGTGACCGCACTATTAGTCAGTGAAATGGAAGAAGGAAGCAACAAATTCTCCAAATACGGCGTCGAAGAATTCGTCGTGGATGGAGTGTTTGCGATGCACTACTTAGGAATGGGAAGCCAGAGCAACCGAACCATGCACATCCGAAAGTTGAGAGCAACCCACCATTCAGAAGAATTACACCCCATTCAAATCACAACAAAAGGAATGCAAATCATGGGAAGCACGGACATTTACAAGAACGTATAACGACCCTTTTGCTTCGCAAAAGCCCCGAGGGAAAAAACGACCCCTAAACAGCCCTCCATTTTTAAGCCCTCACCAAGGCAAAATAGTCTAGCATGACCACGTATGAAGAGTTAAGGGAAAGCAAAATAGCCAAACTCAAGAGTATTCGAGAGAAAGGAATCAACCCGTTCCCGTACCAGTATATTCGCACCCACCTCGCACGCGAGATTCACGAAAAATTTAATTCATTACAAAATGGAGAAGAGACGCACAACACGGCAAAAGTCTGCGGAAAAGTCATGAGCTTGAGAGGATTTGGAAAACTCGCATTCATGGACGTGCACGATGATTCAGGAAAAATACAAGTACAATTAAAACAAGGAAACACCAGCGACAAAGCATTCGAATTATTCCCACTATTAGACAGCGGAGACTATGTGGCAGCAGAAGGAAAAATCATCCGAACGCAGCGAGGCGAGTTGAGCGTGCTCGCCGAAAACATTCACATTCTCAGTAAGAGCATCGCACCCATGCCCGACAAATGGCACGGAGTCACGGACATTGAAGCACGGTATAGGCAACGACACTTGGACTTGGCCATTAACCCAGACGTGAAAAAAGTTTTTGTGAACCGCGCCAAAATTATTCAAGCCGTGCGAACCGTGCTCAACAACCAAGGATTCGTGGAAGTCGAAATACCCACGCTACAACCATTGTATGGAGGAGCAAACGCACGACCATTCATCACGCATTCCAACGCATTGGACCAGGATTTGTACCTGAACATTGCCCCCGAATTGTATCTCAAACGACTCACGATGGGAAACATGGAGAAAGTGTATACGATTGGAAAAAATTTTCGCAATGAAGATATTGACAAGACACACAACCCGGAGTTCACCACGATGGAGTGCTACTGGGCGTATGCCGACTATAATGACATGATGGAACTCACCGAAGAAATGTACCGCGAAGCATGCATCGCCGTGCACGGAAATGAAACGTTCACATATCAAGGAAAAGAATTTGATTTAGGACAAAAATGGGAACGATTGCCCATGAAAAAAGCCATTAAGAAATACGCGGACTTGGACGTGGAACATTTGACCGACCAACAAATGCTGGATATTATTGCTAAAACGGGAAAGAAAATGGAAAACCCCAAATTGCGCGGATTAATTATCAATGAATTATTTGAAGCCGTGGCGGAGCACCATTTGATTCAACCTACGCACTTAATGGACCACCCGTACGAAACCACGCCCTTGTGCAAAGAGCACCGCACGCAAAAAGGACTCATTGAACGATTTGAAAGTTTCATTAATGGATGGGAAATGAGCAACGCCTATTCGGAATTGAATGACCCCATCAAGCAACGCGAACTATTGGAAAAACAAGCCAAAGAAGGACGTGCAAAAGGAGAAGAAATGCCCGTGGATGACGACTTCCTCCGCGCACTCGAATACGGAATGCCCCCGACCGGTGGATTGGGAGTGGGAATTGACCGGATGTGCATGCTCTTGCTCGATCAACCAACTATCCGCGACGTGTTACTCTTTCCGCAGATGAGAAACTTGAAGTAGTAGGGCTTTTATTGAATAAATAATCTACTCATCGAATGAAACCTGCACTCGTTGGACTAGTTTTTATTTTTTTCTTTCTTGGATGTGTTGCCAGCGTAACGAAGTCAAGCCCGGCCCCTGGTTGTATTGAATATGAAAATGGATTGCTTAGTGTGCCACCCATTGGAGGATGCTTTGGAAAAACGACATTCGAGAATTTCTCATATAGTGGCCCATCATGTCTTTCGATTAGTGCACCGAATGCATGCACGGGCGGAAATATAAGTATCAAAAATGATTGCGCCACTTCTGTAACGTTTGGAGAATTAGCCGTTGGTCCAACAGAAAGCACAATAGTGAAACCATTCATGCAAGACGGCAGAGTAGAGTTCGCAAAAAATATTGCCACCACGGACATACCCTATCCAACCGTCACCACACCATTCAGGCTAGAGGGAATGGTAAATGGAGACCCGATTACTGTTTACTATGTTGAAAGTGCACGGTTTTGTTGATTTCAACAAAGGGATTGCTATAATTTGAACATGTGCTGCTGGCCTTTTTAACCAAAACATTAAATATGTGTTCGCACATAAATATGTGCGATATCCATGGTCAACATGACTTTAACCATTCCGGAACCCATGCACAAAGACATGAAACAGTTCCCCGAAATTAAGTGGAGTGAAGTGGCTCGAAAAGCTATTGCTGAGAAATTAGAACTCCTGCGAATGGCAGATAAAATTGCACGTAAAAGCAAGTTAACGGAAAAAGATGTGAGAGAATTTAGTGATAGGATTAAAGAAAGTGCTTCGAAACGATTTCTGGAATGAGAATCATATTAGACACTAACACTCTTTTTTCAGCGCTCATTAAAGATTCAACCACGCGAAAAATTATCCTCGAATACAATGGAAAATTTCTACTGCCGGAATACATTTTTGATGAAATGAAAAAACACCAAGTAATGCTCTACCAAAAAACAAAACTTGATGAAAAAGAATTTGAACAATTACTTCAAATTATTTTAACTAAAGTAGAAGTTGTTCCCATCGAAAAACTAATTGAACAACGTGTACAATCACTCCAAATAATGGAAAAAATAGACATCAATGATGCACTATTCATTGCCTGCGCACTAGCCTATCCAAACAGTGTCATCTGGACAGAGGATAAGGACTTTAAGAAACAGAGCAAAATAAAAGTGATGAACACTGCCGAAATTATTGAAAAAATAAGAATGGGGTTGGCGTGATTTGAACACGCGACACCATCGTCTTCAGCGATGTGCTCTCCCAGGCTGAGCTACAACCCCAAAACCCTTGAGTCGGGTTTATCGAATATAGTGGGATTGCTTCGCAACCCCACGTCTGGTATTACAAAAAAGCCTCGAAAAACCGTTATAAACCAACCCTAGAAAGGCACATAAGAAAGGCGGCGCTAGGCGCGCAACGCGTCCACCGGGTCCATGCGTGCGGCACGGCGGGCGGGAAGGAAGCCCGCGACCATTCCTACAAGTAGGGCAAAGAGAAGGGCAAATAGGGCGACGAAGGGGTCAAAGTAGATAGAGAGGGCAAAATTCATGGAATTCGCCACGTATCCTACCAGAAAGGCGAGGGAGTAGCCAATGATGAGGCCAATTAAACCCCCTAATGCGCCAATGAAACCCGCTTCGAGGAGAAAAACAGCCAACACAATGTGCGTGGTGGCACCCACGGCTTTCATCACGCCAATTTCATTCGTACGTTCTAGCACACTCATGACCATCGTGTTGGCAATCCCCACTCCCCCCACGAGTAAGGAAATGGAAGCCACTCCCACTAAAACAATTTGAATGACTCCAATTAACGCGCCCACTTGTTCTTGCAATTGTTCCGTGGTCACGGCCTCAAACACTTTTTGGTCGCGACCAAATTCTTTATCCAACAAACGAGTAATCTTTTCCACGGCCAACGGAACTTCTTCCACCGCGTTGGTTTTCACAATCAAAAACAAGGGATCGGTTTCCTCAAACAATTGATTGAAACCCTTAGAAGGAATGAAAATAGAATTATTCACGGAAGCAGGGTCGCCCGCAATCTCCGCCGCAGGAGCCGTGACACCCACCACTGAAAATGATTTTCCTTCAATCAAAATTTTGCTGCCAAGACGAACATCTTTTTCAAAACGATCATCCACCAATTGATTGCCCAAAATAGCCGTGAACGTGTCGCGGGAAGAAAATAATCGACCTTCTCTCAAGGAAAGAAAACCCGTGTTGACGTAGGATTGAAGTTCATCCGGAGAAATGGACAAAATGTAAATACGCTCATTCTGATGACCAACCGTAACCGTGCCCTGAGAATAGACGTTGGAAATAACCTCCTCGACTTCCGAAAGATTGTGAATACGATCAATGAGAGAAGAAGAAAGGGTTTTCACATTCGTAGAAGCATTACCACTCGAACCTGAAAGCAGGCCGGATGGCATTACATACACGGTGTTGGCACCCAATTGTTCAAACTGTTCATTCACCGCATTGGTCAAACCCGCGCCGAGAGAAAAAAGAGTGACAATGGCCGCAATGCCAATGATGACACCCAACAAGGTAAGCAGGGAACGAAAACCTTGATGGGTGAGATTGCGCAACGCAAACGCAGGAGCATCGAGGAGAGGATTCATGAAACGAATAAACAGGCAGGGAATAAAAGATGCGGGGAAAATGAAAACAAAGAGAACGAAAATAAGCAACAATAATTATTCTATTCCGCGCAAAGCAACCACAGGATCCATTCTCGCCGCGCGACGAGCAGGGAGGAAACCGGAAATCATTCCAACGAGCATGGCAAACAAGAGAGAACCAATCACGAGCGTAATATCAAACTCGACTTTCAAGGCTAAACCAGATGCCATAGAAACGGCACCCACAATGAACGCGAGAGCATAACCAAAAATCACACCAAACACGCCACCCACGAGACCAATGAAACCTGCTTCCATGAGAAAAACACTCAACACAATCGTGTTCGTCGCGCCCACGGCTTTCATGACGCCAATTTCATTCGTACGTTCCAACACACTCATGACCATGGTGTTCGTGATGCCAATGCCCCCGACTAATAAGGAAATGGAAGCAATTCCCACTAAAACAAGCTGAATCACTCCTAAAAATTGACCAATTTGCTGGAGCAATTGCTCCGAAGTTTGAACCTCATAGACTTTCTGGTCTTTCCCGTAAACGGACTCAAAGACGCGCTCAATCTTATCTTTCACCAATTGAACATCATCTTTCTTTTTGGTTTTAATCAACAAAAAAACGGGATCGGTTTCCGCAAAGACTTGAGAAAAACCCTTCTTGGAACCAAAAATAGTATTATTCGTATTCGGACCCCCGCCGAATGATTGAGCATTTTCTTTCGTGATGGCAATGACTTTGAAGGAACGATCCTCAATCTTAATTTTGTCTCCGACACGAATGTCATTCTCAAATGTTTTCTTCGCGAGATTATGACCGATGATTAAACTAAACGTATCACGAGAAGTAGGCTCGCGACCCTCAGCAAATTCCAAAAAACCCGTGGATTGAAACTCACGCGACTCTTCGGGAGAAGTCGCAATGAACGTAGCGCGCGTCTTTTCACGACCAAATGTAACGGTAGTAGGAGCAGAAATGGGAGCAAGAACCACTTCCACTTCGGGAATAGATTTTAGTTTCTGAATCGTACTCTCGGAAAGCGTCTTCACATTCGTGGAGGAACCATTGGATTGCGAACCAAACTCTCCCGCGGGAGCAACAAACAAGGTGTTACTCCCAAGTTGTTCAAATTGTTCCGTAGCCGCATTGTTCAAACCAGAACCCAGGGAAAACAGCGTGACAATCGCAGCGATTCCAATGACGACCCCCAACAAGGTCAAATAGGAACGCAGACCCTGGTGCGTGAGATTGCGAATCGCATACGTGGGAACTTCCGTGAGAGGATTCATGAGAGGTTTCACCAATATTTTTTTCCCAGTGGTTTTTACCGCAAGGAAAAAAGGACGAATTATTTCTTACTCGCCCCATTCTTGGGCTTGCGGAAACGGAACCACCACACCGCAACACCCGCGAGGACGAGCAATACAATTAATCCAAGAGGAGAATCCCCACCATTGCCATTCGGAACGGAAGCAAACACGGGAACAGCAACCTCTTTGACTAAAGTAAGGGGGTTGCCGTATTCATTCTTGGCTAGGACACTCACGCGAATGGAATGTTCACCCGCCGAAACACCGCTTTTGGGAGTAGCATTCACAATAATGGAATCAAAATCATCACTCTCAATCGTACCAATGAAAAACTGGGACTGGTCAAACGTAAAATCATCGGAAGCAATAGATGCCACGGCAAACTTAGCAGGACCTAATCCTTGATTGAACAAATCAATGGAAAGTTTAGATGTTTTGCCGGGAACAAGAACAGGAGACGCATCCGCGTAAATAGCATCCAACAATGGTTCGGCCGAGACTTTCAAACCCAGATAGTCCGTACTCTCATACGTATTCTTAGCCGAGTCCAAATAATCCAATGTAATAGGAACAAACGTGGGTTTGGATTCTGCAGAAGGATTAATCAACAAAGGCATGTTGACGGTAACTACTTCACCCGCGCCGAGAATGGAAGTGTAGGAGGAAGCGGCACCGGAAGGAAGAATAGTGCGCTCGACCACGGTTCCCGCACTCGTGACGGTGCGATCTTCTTTCACGGACAAACGAATATCATACGCGGGAGAAGAACCCGTGTTTTTGAGAGTGACTTCCAACGAAGAAGTGGAACCCGCATACACGACGGAAGGAGAGACATCAATAATCGTCAGAATAGGTTGGCGTGCAGCAATTTCTACGGAAGACGCGAGTGTGCCCCCATTTCCAGTGGAGTCGAGCGTGCGCAAGACCACGTCATAGGAACCATCCAACGCGGAAGGATCGACGCGAACTTGGTACTTTACTTGAACGGTTGAAAAACCAGGAACAACGCCTAAATTGCGTGAAAGAGTGTCCGTGGGCTCAATGGAAAAAGGAAAGGAAGTGTCCGTACTATCCGCACCCAAATCCAAAATGGCTTGAACATCTTTAGCCGTAGCAGAAGCCATGTTCGTAATGTACGCGTACAAGGTGAAGGTTTGACCCGGAGCAACCGTGGCAGGGCTCGTTGAAATAGAATCCACCTGCGTGGCTTGAGCATGCACGCTCACATTCAAAAGAGCCAAAAAAAGGCCGAAGATAATCCATTGTTTCATTTGTAGTCCCCCTTCACACGCGAAGATTTACGTTTAACTAACATACTATTCTCGATGAGGCCGTCTTTAATATGGATGATACGTTCAGCGCGCTCCGCGACGTATTTTTCATGTGTGACCATCAAAATGGTCTTGTTTCTTTTTTCGTGCAACTCATCCAAAATGTTTAGAATAGTTGCTCCTGAAACGGAGTCTAAATTTCCAGTTGGTTCGTCCGCAACAATAATATCAGGATCAACCGCTAATGCACGCGCAATCGCCACCCGCTGACGCTGACCACCGGAAAGCTGCATGGGCTTGTGATCCATGCGGTCGCCTAAACCCACTTCCCGCAAAACTTGTTCGGCACGGGCTTTACGCTCACTCAAACTAATGCCCTGAAACCACAAGGGAAGCATGACATTCTCCAACGCCGTCATGCGATTGATTAAGTTAAATGTTTGAAAAACAAAACCAATGGTTTTACCTCTCATGAGGGCAAGCTCATTATCATCCATTTTGGAAATGGGAGAACCATCAATGAGAATCTCTCCCGAAGTCGGCCGCAAGAGTCCGGAAAGAACATCCAGAAGAGTTGTTTTTCCACTCCCGGAAGGACCGGTAATCGAAACATACTCACCACGTTTAACGAGGACATCCACGCCCTTCAACACGTGCAAAGGGGAATCACCCATCACATACGTTTTAGTCACGCGACGCGCTTCAATCACGGGAGAAGACATACGAGAAGTATCGGGAGTGCGACATATAAAACAAATAGGAAAAAAAATAGAAAAACGGAAAAAAATAGAAAAAAAACTCAAAAAAGATTACTTGTGCGCAGGAACAATAATCCACGCAAGGATGTAGAGAATGAGGCCGGCACCCCACGCGAGAGTGAGTAAAAT
>VGJJ01000028.1 GCA_016867455.1 Candidatus Iainarchaeum sp.
TAATCCTGCGCGGGGATAACATTTTGTTGATTTCACCGTGACGGATGCTCATGCCCCTCATCGAGTGTTTTGACGTTGGCGGAACATCTATCCGCGGTGCGATTATTGAGAACGAGAACATTCTCGTGAAGAAGACCATTCCAAGTGTTTCAGGCAATTTTTCGGCGCTCATTTCTGTTATTCAACAATTATCCCATGAGATTCGCGGGTTAGCCAAAAAAGAAACAGTGGATGGTACCATAATCGGTTTACCAGGCCCCATTCGTGGAAACGTGTTGCTCAATTCGGGTCCGCTCGGAATCACTTCTTCCGTGTCACTAGGCCCATTGTTGCAGGCATTTCCTAATTTAGTAAAAATTGAAAATGATTTGAAGCTAGCTGTTCATGCGGAGTTTTTTCGCGGCCAAGGAAATGGTTTGGATTCATTCTATCTGCTGGCGATTTCAACGGGCATGGGTACTGGTTTAGTGTGGAATAAAAAAATTGTTTCCGGAACCATGGGTGAGTTTGGACACGTGGTGTTGGATGCGAAACCCGCTGCAATTCCGTGTGTACTGCCTCATCGTGGTTGTTGGTTTGCTTATTCTTCTGGCAAGGGAATTGAAATGCAATCCAGTCATTCATCAAAGGATGTTTTTTTGCTTGCGAAAAATGGTGATGAGAAATCGAAAAAAATTATTGCGGCTGCCCGTGCGGCCAATGCTCACGGCATAGGCAACATGTTGAATGTTTTTGCGGTGCAGAAAATTATTATCATGGGTAGTCTTGGTTTGTCTCAATTTGAGGAAATTATTCCAACTGAACAAGAGATTCAACCATTTACGTTGCACCCTATTCCGCCTATCGTTCCTTCTCTATTAGGCGATGATGTTGGATTGTGGGGCGCCTATTATTTTGGTGTTGAGGCGAAGAAAGAGTAGCATGCGGATGCTGGGAGTCGAACCCAGCCCCCGAACTTGGAAGGCTCGGATACTAGCCGATATACTACATCCGCTGCTAGCTACTATTTTCGGTCGAAGGGTTGAAAACCCTTCTATTCAGTCGTCTGGGTTCTCGCATCGCGAAGACCCTAACTTCCGCACCGCCGGAGGTTTCCGGCGAGTGGACGCTGGGGGATTTGAACCCCCAACCTCTTCCATGCCATGGAAGCGCGCTACCGTTGCGCCAAGCGCCCGAATAACTAAAAACGGCTTCGAATCTTTTATAAAAGGGGCATTTTTGCCCACGTTTAACAGACTATTTCCCGAAGGGGTTGAATCCTTGTTTTTTGCCCGATGGTGTGGGGGCAGGTCCAGGAGGTAAAGTGGGTGGTTGTGCGGCTGCACTAGCGTTGGCTTGTTGGCTCTTGAGTTGCATGAGCAAGTTGCCTAATTCCCCGACCACGACGTCTAATTGTTTTAATCGCTGGTCTACAATGGATATTTTTTCATCCATGCGCGCATCAAATGTGTCTATTTTCTTTTTGAGGGTGGACATGAGGTCTTCTCTCTCGGCATTGCTTTTCTTCAATGTTTCTAAGAATTGTTTTTGGAAACCATCTAATGCTTGCATGCGCGTCTCTGTTTCGAGTAGTTTTTGTCCGAGTTCTCGTTTGAGTGAGTTAACATCCATTGATTGTACTTCTACTTTTTTGGAAAAGCTTTGTTCTTTTTCGTTGACAATGGTTTCCATTTTCGTGTTGACGATTTTATCAATGGAGTTTAGTTTTTGGTCCATGGCCTTGTCAATGTCTCTTGTTTTTTGTTCCAATAATTCATCAATTCCTTTTTTTGTTTTCTCTAATGTAGTGTTCATGTCTTTGAATTCTTGGACTACTTCTTGAATGTCCTTGGATGCTAGGTCGGCCCCCAGTTTTTTTAGTTCAACGATTTCTTTTTTGATTTCCATTCGCAAGTCTTCTACTTTTTCTTCGACTATTTTGTTGGCTTGTTCTTCCATTTGCACACTCAAATTTGACGTGATTTTTTCTTCTAATTCAAGTGTTTTCGTGGCGCGGTTCTCTACGTTTTGTACGCGCGATTCGGTTTCACTCATGAGTTCGTTTACTTTCGTTTCTAATTCTTCGAGTTTTTCTCCCACATCTTGGAGGATGGCCTTTTTGGTTGTTTCAAGGTTGCTTGTTTTTTCGCTGAATTCTTTGGCCATATCCTCAATAATCATTTTTTGTCCTTTGATTCGCTGCAAGTCTTCCTGCGTTGACAAGTTGAGCGTCTTAATGTCATTTATTTTTTGGTCGAGTATTTCTTCCACTTCTTTTGTTTTCGCATCCAGTTGAGCGTCCATTTTGAATTTGTACAACTCTCGCTGCGCTTCGAATAATGCTTCTAGTTTTTTTTCCATGGAATCATAGTGTGCTTGTATTCTTGTTTCAATCACATCATCGAGTTCTTTTTTCAATCGTTCCATTTGTCCGAGTTTCGCATCCACGGTTGACAAAATTCCTTTCTCCCATAATTTTTCGGTGGCGAGCGGAGAAGATGGGGGATTCGGCGAAACGTATGCGGAAGAAACGCGCGGGTTTTCATTAGTAATCTTGTTTTCATTCGCGGGAATAGGGATGGTTATCGTGCGCGTGGAATTGGTTTGGCGCGTGGGTCGGTTATTCATCGTGGAAAGATCGATTTCTCCGCTTGTTTGGTTGGCTTCGCGTATCCATCGTTCGGCTTGCGTGCGGGGAATGCCCATGCTTTCCAATTGTTTGATTAATTCTTCCCCATGCAGGCCCATGCCTTCTAGTTTGCGTATGTTGGCAATAATGGCTTCTTGGTTGGGCATAGGTTATGCGTGTTTTTTGGGAATAAATACGTGCTTCTCGTCAGGGGTACCGATACGCATTAAATGGGTTCCTGAACCCTTTTAGTAAAAGGGTTCATCGGAAAGTGATTCCTTGACCCTGCCGGCCCCGTTGTCTATCGGTTAGGATGCCACCTTGACATGGTGGAGGGGGCAGTTCGACTCTGCCCGGGGCTACTTTCTCATCATTGACAAGGGTCGTTTTACATTTCTAACACGGGGAGCCCTTTGCTGTTTTTCTTCCCGCGTAATGCGTTGATTTGTCCAGGTGTGAGTTTGGTTTGGCTTTCGTTGGTTCCCCGTATGCGTTCTTCGTAGGTGCATGCTTGGCAAATTTTTTTTGATGACAAGTCTCCGCAGCGCGTGCATGTTTGTAATTTCGCAGTTGAGTCGTTTTTTTCGAGGATGGGTTTCATTTTCAAAAATGATTGAATCATGGCGAATTTGCTTCCGGGTTTGCGTGCTTCCAATTGGTCGGTCATGACTCGGTAAATGTTTCGGTCTGCGCCGTGAGAGAATGGGCAGCACACTTCATTGTAGTGGGGGTATTGCTTGAGCTGCGCGAACAATTCCACTTCTTCTTCGGGAGAAGTGTAGAGTGGTTTCACGCGGGGAATCCATCCTTTTACTTTCGTGAATTGAATTTTAGGCCCCATGCGCGAGAGTCTTTCCACTTGGCTCGTGAACAAATTCATGGCGATGCTCTGCACTTCATCATCGAGATTGTGTCCCGTGACGAGTTTGTCCGCTCCCATTTCGCGCGCAACACGATTAATGTATTTTCTCCTGAATACTCCGCAGAACGTGCACGAGTTTTCATTCCATTTGTTTTCGTGTGTTTTTTGCACGATTTCTTGCATGCTGTTGCCTATTTCTTTTTTGAGGTTGACAATTTGGTATTCGATATCTAATTGTTGATAGTTTTTCACGGCTTCATCAATCGCCTTGTTTCGGTATCCGTCAATTCCTTCATCAATGCTTATTCCCACGATTTCGTGTCGCGGCATTATTTTTCGCACCAAGTTGAGTGCCACCACTGAGTCTTTTCCTCCCGATACGGCAACCGCAATTTTTTCTCCTTCTTCAAAAAAAGTGTGTGTTCGTGTAACGTCGCGTACGCGTTTTTCGAAAAATTGTTCAAAATGTTCTTGACAAAACGCATGCGGACCATACGGCAGGGTAATGATGCTTTCATTCGTGCAGCGTTGACAAGTCGAGCGCGTCATATGTATTCGTCTGCGAGGAGAGAGTTAAAAATCAGGGTTCTTTTCCCCGTTAAAGAGTGTGTATTATATAGGAAATTCGCTTCTGCAAGCGTATATGACTAACGAAAAAATTCCTTCCATATTCAATATGCCCCCTCTCGTGTGGGTGGTATTCGTGGTGATTATTGGCGCGTTTGCGCTCAACATGACGCAACCATCGGTGGCACCGGTGATTAATACTTCGAATTCAAACACAACTACTCCTATGCCCCCCGCGAATAATGCACCCGTGTATCCAACTGCATTGCCTGCGGATGTCGTGGATGTGGCCATGTCGAGCACTACTCCCAAAGCGGGTGATGATATTACGTTTACTGCTACGGTGAAATCGTCATACGCGGATGCGTGGGAAGATATGTTTGCGTACGAACTCTGGGTGCGCCAGTTTGGTAACTGGTATAAGACCCCGTGTTACGCCCCCTTGTGTGAGTACACGTTGAAAGACGCCTCCTTGGGAAGCGTGGAATACAAAATTGTTCGCACTGCGAAAGACGGAGCCGTTTCCGATGAAGGATCGGAATACTTAGAAGTGGTTTCCACCGCACAAATCGGTGATACGATTGGTCCCACCGTCACTGCGTCTCATTCGCCTATCAATCCTAAGCAAGGTCAGAGTGTGACGATTGCTGCATTGGTGGATGATATCTCCTCCGTGGCGAGCGCCTCCATTTATGTGAATGGGGATATCGTCAAGTCCTGCGTGCAGACGATTAAGATTATGACCTGTCAAGTCACCCTTCCGGACGTGGAAGCGGGGTCCTACTCCTATTACGTCATTGCCAAGGACACGAAGGGAAACACGACTCAAACGCAAGCAACCAGTTACTCAGTGGCCTCCAATTAGGGGCCATGGAGTCTGGTTTAAAAGCGTTTAGCCAGCGTTTTTGGTAGTTATGACCCTTGTTAAGCGATTGAATGAAACCATTCAGAAGGAATGGGCCCGTGAACGCACAGAACACACGGATTATGGTACCCTTTTTCGTAGCCGCATGATGGATTACCGCGCCGAAGGAGAAGCCGTGGTAAAAGTCGAGAAACCATTCAATGTAGGAAGGGCTCGCGCATTAGGATACAAGGCTAAGCCTGGTATTACGGTTGCTCGCGTACGTATTCGCCGCGGTGGAGGATTATTTATTCGTCCACGTCGTGCGCGAAAACCTAAGCGAATGCAAGTTGCCTCGATGACTCGTCGAAAGAGTGTTCAAGTCATGGCGGAAACACGTGCTCAAAAGCATTTTCCCAACATGGAAGTCTTGAACTCCTACAAAGTGGGTCAAGATGGAAAGAATCAATATTTTGAAGTCATTTTAGTGGATCCCCGCAACTCGAGTGTGCTCGCGGATAAGGACATGAAATGGATTGCTGAACCCCAGCACCAAGGACGCGTGTATCGTGGAAAAACATCGGCTGGACAAAAGTCTCGCGGTTTGTTGAATCCGGTGGGTTCACGCGGTAGTGAAAAAGTTCGCCCCGGTGCCCGAGCGAATGACCGAAAGGGCCGATAATCGCCATTATCCATGGCCGGAGGTCGCCGGCCGCGCGACCGGTTTTGATCAAACTTTTCGCTAAAAGTTTGGGCGGGTCGGTGTAGGGCTATCTACGATAGCCCAATTTTCCGTCAATCTTTTGTAATACAAAAGCGATGTTGTTACTGTTTTGGAATAACTTCTTTTTTTTGTAATTTTTTTCGGTTCATTTATTTAGTGTGCTTTCCTATCCTTCCGAATGCCCGTGCAGAGTGTGAGTGATATTGTTTACGCTTCCGCGATTAGCCATCAAATGAATGCGTTGGGCGTGGTGTATGATTCATCTTCTTCGGCGTCGCATGACCAATTTATTCATCACCAAAAATTTGTTTTATTGATGCAAGCGAATCGTGAGGAGATTCAGCGTTGTGCTTCGCAAAAAATTCCTATTATTCTGCGTGTGAACTCATTGCAGGAGGCATTTGACACGTTCAAAATGAGCAGTGTGAAAATTATTTTGCTGGTTGCGCGGGGGAATGTTCCGTTTATTGATTATGGTTGGATGGGTAAAGCGTATGAGGAAAAAAAGAGTGTTATTTTTTCCTTGCAAGAGTTGCAGCGTGCGTTTGCAACCAAAGACGCGTCCACGCTGCAAGAATATCTTAAAATGGCCCAATTAGTATACAAGTCCAACGTTCCATTAGGATTAGTTAGTTTTGCCCGTGAGGAAAAAGACATGTTATCGCACGAGGAAGTGGTTTCCTGGGCAGCCTATTTGGGTATTCCCTCGTTGAGCGTGCATTGGTATCTTTAACTCCGTGAACGCGTTTTTAATATGGTTGAGAAGAAAACCGTGTCCACGATTCCATTAAGCATGCGTGGGAAGAAGCGGTATATTTTATTCACGCTCAACGTGGAAAACAGTAATCTTATTTCTAAGGATGATTTTTCGCGCGCGCTGAAACATCACTTGCTGCATTGTTTTGGAGTATTAGGTCTGCCCTTGCATCGGGTCAAATTAGTTATTTTTGACACTAAACAGGGGAAGGGGATTCTTCGCTGCGCCCACACGTCGAAGGATAGCGTGATTACTGCCTTATCACTCATGAATGCCCTGAACGGAAAACCCATTCGTTTGCGTTCGATGAAAACCAGTGGTACGCTCAAATCCTTGCGTCCCGGGTTTTATGAATAATCATCGTGTATTTTCGTGCGCAGCAGGGGCTTATTTCCATATGGCGAACGGTTTTCAGTCGGCAAAAGCGGTCTTTAAAAAGGAATAGCGCATTCATAGGTTATTGTACCCAATTAATCCAATGAAATAATTCACGGGATTTGTTCCCGTAGCGAGTGTGAGATAATGTATCCCGGTTCTGCTAAAAGTGCGGCGTATGACCGCTCAGCCACCATGTTTAGTCCGGATGGACGATTGTACCAAGTCGAGTACGCATCCAAGATTGTTCAACAAGGAACCACGGGCGCGGCGTGCGTTTACAAGAATGGCGTCGTTTTCGGTGCGGATAAGAATGTGACCAGCAAACTCATGCTCGCGGATTCGATTGAAAAATTATTCAAGATTGATGACCACATTGGGGCCGTTTCAGCTGGATTAGTGGGGGACGCCCGACGACTCATTCAGGATGCTCGTGCGCGTGTGCAGGAAAACGTCATGTATTATGATGAGCCCATTCACATTGAAACATTATCCAAGGACATTTCGGGAAACATGCAGGCCGTTACCCAGTACGGAGGAACGCGCCCGTATGGTGTATCATTCATCATTGGGGGCGTTGATGAGACAGGTCCCCGCTTGTTTGAGACCGAACCTTCGGGAGCGTTAGCCGAATACGTGGCTGTTTCCGTGGGTGCGGGTCGAAAAGAGGCCATGGATTTTTTTGAGAAGAATTACCAATCCAATTTGTCGCGCGAACAAGCCGTGAAATTGGTTTTTTCGGCATTGGAGCAGGGTCTTCCCAAAACACAAAAATTAAGCTTGGACCGTGTGGATTTTGGTTTTGTTGATAGAGAGAAACCATTCACTCGGATGGACAAGAATGAATTGAAAGCCGTCCTCGGTACGTCTAAAGGAGATAAGTCCGGGTCGGAGAGTAAGTAATCAACTACACGCGCAACGTGTGCGTGTGTCAAAACGAGGAAAAAGAATACTCGCGGTAAAAACCCGCGAATGAAAAAACACCCTACGTGGGAATGATTCGCGCCTCTGCGCGAGAGAAGTGAAAAATAGTATGGTAAAATTGGAACAGGCCATTGTCGCCAAATACGTGCACGCGGGAGTGCACTTTGAAATACTCGTGGACCCCGACTTGGCGTTGAAAATGAAAAAAGGCCTTGTGGTGAGTCTCGATGATTTGCTCGCCACGGATGATGTGTATGAGGATGCCAAAAAGAGTGAACGCCAGACCGAGAGTCAAATACTCAAGGTCTTTGGCACGCTGGACATTAGGGAAATCGCCCCCAAGATTATTCGCGAGGGTGAAATACAATTAACCACGGAGCAGCGCCGTCAGTTAAAGGAAGAAAAGCGCAAGGCCATTATTGATTTCATTGCTAAGAATGCCATGAATCCTCAAACGCAGGCGCCTCATCCTCCTTTGCGGATTGAGACCGCGTTGAATGAGTTGAAAATTCAAGTGGATGAGTTCAAGGATATTCCCACGCAAGTCAATGATATTCTTCCCAAATTGAGGAAACTATTGCCCATTTCCATGGACAAGATCCAGGTGGCGGTAAAAGTTCCCGTGCAATACGTTACTCAAGCCTTGAGCGTGTTGCACAAGTTTGAGTTGAAGAAACAAGAATGGCAGAGTGATGGAAGCCTCATTGCAGTCGTAGAAATCCCTGGTGGAATGAAGCAGGAGCTGTTTGAGAAGCTCAACCACGCCACGCACGGGGATGTCGTGACAAAAATAATGGAGAATGGTAGTGAAAAATAGTTTTTGATGAATCTCAACCTTTTCAAAAAAGGTTGATCAAAACATTATGCTAATCAAAAGGGAGTGAAAAAATCCATGAGTAAAGAAATTGTAGTTCCGGGAGAATTGCTCACCGCAGAAAACAAACAAATTGGCGTGCACACGTTTGCGCGCGACGGAAAAATATTTGCCGATTGCCTCGGCATCAGGAATGAATCCCACGACCGAATATCAGTCGTTCCCCTGCGCGGAAAATATGTTCCCGTAGAGAACGATGTTATTATTGGCGTCGTGAAAAATGAAAAATTCGCGGGGTATGATATTGAGATTAATTCATTCTACCCGAGCTTCGTGTCCAATAAAGACATGCGCGAACCCCTCAAAGTGGGGAGTGTCATTTCAGCGAAAATAGTGAAAGTCACTGAAATGAATGAGGCTGAATTGGGAATGGTCCGCTCATTAAACGATGGAGAAGTTGTCTCGGTGACGCCGGTGAAAGTTCCCCGAATTCATTGGAAAAAACGCCTCCATGTTGAATGCCGTGAAAAATGGAACAGGTTCCAATATTATGGTGGGAAGAAATGGATTAGTCTGGATCCACGGCGGAAACACGCCCGTAGCCGCGGAAACCATTCTGCGTATAGAGGAATATTCTCACGCCGAAAACTTGACGCATGATATTCAATGCTTCCTCGCCGCACGCACCGGTACAGGAATGCCTAACACGCAGGGTCCGAGTAATGAGGACGCGTTTGAGACTGGAATGAATAGCCATTACGGCGGAAGAGGCGGCCGTGACTTTGGTTCACGCGGCGGATTCAATCGCGGACGCGGTGGATTCAACCGTGGTCCACGCACCGGTGGATTTGGTCCCCGAGACAATCGTATGCGCGGGGGATTCGACCGAGGATTTAACCGCATGGGCAACCGTTCACGTGGAAATGATCGTTTTGGCAACCGCGGATTCGAAAATGATGCATTCTCCTCGGAAGACCGAGGATTCGGCCGAGGAAATGACCGCGCGATGCGTGAACGAAGAGACGATCGCGGCGAACGAGGAGATCGCGGAGAGCGCGACGTTGGTGAACGCTCAACGAGTTTTCGTCCGCGCAACAACTTCAACCGTGGTTTTGGTGAACGAAACCGGGATGAAGGATTCCAAATGAACAAGCGATTCGGTCGACAATACGACGACCCACAAGTTGGGGGCGAATCATTTAATCGCAACCCGGATTCGTTTGACAAGCGCAAACGTTTTCCACGAGATAATCGCGACACGCGCAACACGCGCGTGAGAGGGGATGAGGACCCCATGTTTGAGTAAGGCAAACGTTTGAGAAAAGGTTGATCAAAACCCTAGTGGTTTGACAATAACCTTTTCCAAAACCAAGCAAACCGCGGTTTGCTGGCATAACAAACCCAAAAGGTTTGTCATGAAGTTTGATCAAAAAGTACTCGTAAACAAACCAAAAAGTTATCAACCAAAAAAAAATGAGGATGAAAAAATTATGGCAAAAGATGCAAAAGAAATCAAAACAAAAAAAACAGCGAAGAGTGAGGAAAAACTCTGGTGGGTCGATTCGAAAGGTAAACGAATTGATGGCCGTGGTTTGAACGATTTGCGAAACATCAAGATTCAAGCAGGGGTTCTTCCCAACGCGGATGGTTCCTGTTACTTGGAATGGGGGCAAAACAAAGTCCTTGTCTCCGTGAATGGTCCCCGCGAAGTGTTGCCCAAACACCAAGCCAATCCCTACAAAGCTATTGTGCGTTACACGTATCGAATGGCTGCATTTTCCGTGACGGAACGAAAGAATCCCCGCCCCGGACGCAGGGAGACAGAGATTTCAAAAGTCTCCGGAGAAGCATTGGAAAAAGCCATTTTCTTGGAACGATTCCCCAACACGGCCATTGACATTTTTGTGGAAGTGTTAGACGCTAATGCAGGAACGCGCATCGCGTGCTTAACGGCTGCTGCCGTCGCTGTTGCCGACGCAGGCATACCCATGCGTGACATGGTGAGTGGAATAACGGTTGGGCGAGCGGATGGGAAATGGATCGTGGACTTGAACAAACACGAAGAAGACGCTCCCGACGCAGTCGATATGGCCGTGGCTTTCCTTCCCAACACGAAGGATGTGACATTGTTGCAAATGGATGGAGAAATCACTCCTGAAGATTTTGCAGCGTTGATGAAAACAGCCGCGGAGAACGTGGAGAAAGTGTATGAGTTGCAGAAGAAAGCATTGAAGGAATCATTCGAGAACAAGAAACCTGAAATGGTTCCCGGAATGGAAGATTTCATGAACTCCACCCCCCACGCGGAGCATGAAGAACACGGCGAGCGTGTTTCCCTCAAAGCCAAAGACCCGTTGTCATTCGATGCATCGGATTATGATGCGAATGAAAATACGGAATTGGAAGAAAACCCGGATGCTGAACATGAAGCATTCGATGGTGGAAAAGAATAATTGTGGAGAAAAATGAAAAAGGTGAAACACTATGGGACACATGGATATTTTGATGGAATTACAACGAAACAAAGTACTAGAATCATTGAAGCAAGGAAAACGCGTGAGTAATCGTGCGTTTGATGAATACCGCAACGTGGAAGTCATTACGAACGTGAGTGAGAATGCTAATGGTTCGGCTCGCGTCAAGTTAGGAAAAACGGATGTGATTGCAGGAACCAAGTTTGGAATCCAGGAACCATTTCCAGATACGCCAAATGAGGGAAGTATTTCCGTGGGAGCCGAACTCACCCCATTGGCTTCTCCGTTGAACGAAGTCGGGCCTCCCTCCACGAGTGAAGTGGAATTAGCTCGTGTCGTGGATCGAGGCATTCGAGAGAGTCACTGTATTGACTTGGAATCCCTCTGCATTACCGAAGGAGAAAAAGTGTTGTCATTATACGTGGATGTGTATGCGGTGAATGATGATGGAAACATGTTCGACGCGGCATCAATGGCTGCGTTAGCTGCCCTCAACACGACTCGCATGTCCAAAGTGGAAGATGGAGCAATCGTGTATGGAGAGTACGATGGCATGCTCAAGCTCGCCAATCAGCCATTGCTTTCCACCACCTACAAAGTGGGCAATCATTTGCTCGCGGATGCGGACTTGGGAGAAGAAAAAGCCATGACGGCTCGTTTCTCTTTCGGGGGAACAGAAAAAGGCGTGTTGACCGCATTCCAGAAGGGTGGTTCCGGTTCCTTTACATTAGAGGAATTGGAAAAGTCCGTGGAAATGGGCCTCAAAAATGCTAAAATGCTGCGAAAATTATTGAAGGGATAAGCTCCCTTCGGTTTTCGTCAACCTTTTGGTAAAAGGTTGTTGAAGGGATAAGCTCCCTTCGGTTTTCGTCAACCTTTCAACCTTTTGAGAAAAGGTTGATCAAAAATAGGTTTTCGCCGGCCTTTTCCAAAAGGCCGGGAGTAACCCCCCTTTCATTCCCTCAATAACGCCCATTTAGGGGGTTCTTTTCTCCCCCGTTGAGCGTGGGTCGACTAGGCGGGTTTAAAAGAGTTTTTCGGGGCTTTTGAGTATTACGAACCTATATTGGATA
>VGJJ01000029.1 GCA_016867455.1 Candidatus Iainarchaeum sp.
GTTTTCCCCTGCAAGCGTGTCGAGAATGGACTCGTAACTCGTTGAGCGTCCGAGTAATTCTAACGCGTCCGCGTGAATCATGAGTCCTTTTTTTTCCGCGTGCAGGAGGATTTTTTCGCGGGGTGAGAGAGGAGCCGTACTAGTCGGTGAAATCGTTTCGGCGGGAGAATGAGTTTCTCCTTGAACTAGTGGGGTGTCTTCGTTCATTTTTTCCTTACCCGAGTTTTTCTTTCAATGTCTCGAGTTCGGAAATAATCGTCCATAAATCCGTGCGTGAGTGCGATGGCAAATTGATGTCATTGCTCACGTCATCCAGTAAGTATATGGCGCGCGAAATAGCCACGTCATCCGTTGCGGTGACGATGACTTTTTTGGCTTCTTCCACGGCAGCACGAATGTTTCGGGGCACGGCATTATCGTCCATGACTCCGCTCATGAGTTCTGCGATGGCAGCGATGTCGCTTTGTACTTTTTGGATGTCCACTTTCTTTTTGGGCATAGGAATCCCCTATGGTTGACGGTTTATTAATTCGATTATTCGCCGATGTCAAGGCATAGCATCCAATCAAAGGATGCTAAATGTTGAACGTTTTTGTCTTACTTAAAGGGAACGGTCGCTGGGAAAATAATTACTTTCAACAACCTATCGCGAGAATCCGAGTGCTCGCCAGACGTGGTCTTTCAGTCCGCTGTCGATTCCTTCTCCTTCTCTCACCGCGTCCATGCCGAACAAGTTGTGCGTCTCATCGAGCTGCTCCTGCGTGGACACATCACACTTGTTGATGACAATCACGAATGGAATGGGGAATAGTTTCTGGAGCCGTTCATACAAAGCGTGCTGCTTCTGGAGAGAATATCCCGCGTTGGGCGTGGGGTCCACAACAAACACGACGCACGTGGCTAAATGTTTCAATGCCGCGAGGGCCTTTTTTTCAATGGGGTTATAGTTGGCATCATCGCGGTCTAACAATCCGGGCGTGTCCATGACTTGCACATCGCGATAGCGCATGGTGAAATATCCTAATTGCAATGATTTGGTGGTGAATGGGTAGGCGGCAATTTGGGCCTTGCTTCCCGTGAGTCGTTTAAGTAAAGTGGTTTTTCCAGTGTTGGGATACCCTGCCAGAATGAGGGTGGGCATTTCTACTTTCACGTCGGGCACTTCTCTCATGAGGGTGTTGGCGTGTTGCAATAATTCAATGTTTTTTTTCAAACTTTTCACGATACTCGCACTGCGTCCAAAGAATTTGGCTGAGGCCGCGTGCATGTGGGCCACCGCATCGGTAGAGGGGGAGTGCATGTGTCGTTTTCCTTCTACGATTTGTCGTTTCAATAATTTGCGCACGCTCACGATTTGGGATGCGGCTTGTTTTATTTTTCCCACTTCCATGGTTTCGGGCAATAATTCCTGATAAAAGGGGTGGAGTTTCTCAAATCGGGGAACGCTGGTCTCCATTCGTTCGAGTTGCTTATCCAAGTACTCATGAAATGCTTCCATTTTTCGCACGACTTTTTCTTTACGGTTTTGTACCGCGGAATTGCGTGCTCGCTTCATGGGTGGTAGTTTACGCGCGTGGGTGAATGCGCTCTCGACGAGCTTTTCCGGTGCCTCAATGGAATAGAATTGCATATAGTCAAAGGGCGTGGACGCATTTATAAGGGGCCCTTAGTAAAAACAGTCTTTTTCCCGGCGTAAAATGTCCCATTATAATACTTTGTTGGGTGGGAGTCATAGTAAAGAGTTGATTTCATGGCCTTCAAATTGTATGATAAAAACTACAAGCGCCTCATGATTATTCCCGCGGTATTAGCGGTGGTTTTTCTCGCTATTTTATTCGTTTTTCCACGCGTTTCATTGGGTTTAGACTTCATGGGCGGCACGCGCATCATCGTGAATACGGACTTGTTGAACGATGAGAAAGCCGTGTCCGATGTCTTAGTGTCTCAAGCGGGTTTGTCGGAGGTCAAAGTTGCAATGGTGACGTCTCCATTAGGGAGCAGTACACGCATTGAGTATGCCGAGCCCAAAAACGTTGCTGATGCGCGTGTATTATTAGACAAGGCCATTGTCACGAAGGATAGCGCTCCATCCTTGAGTGTGGAAAATCTTACGGCTGCATTAGTATTGCTGGGAAAAGCTCCTGCGTCAGAAGATGTGAGTGAGTTAATCATGCAGACCGCGCAAGCCGTTAATGAAGAGAGCCAGCGTGTCTCCACGAAAGTAAGAGATACGCTCACAACCAATTTCAATTTGCCCGCGAATACTCCGTTTACAACGGAAGAAGTTGCTCCGAATGTGGGGAAGGATTTCTTAGGCAATGCATTCATGGTGGCCGTAGCGTCCATTGTTTTGCTTACGATTGTTATTTTCATTTTCTTCCGCGAGGTCATCCCCTCCCTTGCTATCGTGGAAGCGGCATTGTTTGATATGCTCGCCGCGGTGGCACTCTCAACTCTTTTTGGTTTTTCATTCACCCTCTCAATGGTGGCCGCGTTACTCATGCTAGTCGGTTTCAGTGTGGACACGGACATTTTACTCACCACGCGGTTGCTCAAGCGCAAAGACAAAAGCGTATTAGAGCGTGCGAATGACACGTTGCTCACCGGCCTCACGGTCACCTCCACCGTGATGGGTGCCACGATTGTCATGCTGGTTGTTTCGTATTTGGCGCAAATCAATATTATTTTTGAGATTTCTGCCGTCGTGTTGTTTGGTCAGATTGGCGACCTTATCGCGACATGGTTGACCAATGCCCCTATCTTGTTGTGGTATTGGGAAAAGAAGCATGGTAACTTGCACACGGATGGATAAGTATGAGTGCGAAAAAATGGTATTCAAGTTGGAAAGTATGGGTCTGGGCACTCATCATGATTATTAGTTTAGCGTCCATCATCAAGATTGATACGAGCAATGGGTTTGAAATGGGCCACAACCTCAAATTGGGAAGTGAATTTTCGGGTGGAACCCTTTTTCAGTTGCAGCTCGCCCAACCGGCCAGTCAGCAAGAGTTGAGTGAAATTCGTTTGATTGTGGAAAAACGTTTGAATCCGACGGGAATCAAAGACGTTTCGGTATCCAACACGGGGAACACGCTCATTATTGCTCAGGTCGCGGAAACCGATCCTGTGGAAGTGAGTAAACTTCAATCACTTTTACTTAAGCAAGGAAAGTTTGAATCATTCTTGAATGGTAACATTGTTTTTGACGGAAGCGACATTGTGCAAGTCGTTGAGAACGCGCAGCAAGGTTACGGCGCCCACCCCACGGGAGTGGGGGATAATTATGCGTGGACCCTTCCTTTTTTGTTGAATGACCGCGCGGCGAAAGCATTTAGTAATGCGTCCTTCCACCAATGCACCCAAACGGGTTTTACGAGTGGTAAAGCCGAGTGGGATTGTGCCTATACGTATTTTTTCATTGATCGCCCGGATAGTGCATTAATTATTTATCCCAATGATTTGATGCGCGCGGATGATACCTTGTTAGACGTTGGAACGGGCTCCGAGTTTCCTTCCTCTATCACGGTTTCCAATATTTTGGATAATGCGGATTTGACGCTGATTAAACTCTCGGGAAGTGAACTCTCAACGAGTGATGAGAATGTGATTCAATCACTCTCTCCTGCGTACAAGAGTATTATTGTTCCCGCGTCATTAGACGAAAACGTCATCGCGAGCATTTCCGCTCTCTCAACGATTCCCGTTACCAAAGTCTCCGTGTCTAAAACAAGTCCCTGGATTGTGGATGTATCTGGTTTGCGTGATATTATTGCTCTTTCTCCCGGAATTACGGGAAATGATCCCTTCGTGAACACGAAAGAAGAAGTGAAGCCTCTTCAATTCCTCGTGATTCAAGGAACGGCACCCAATGCTACTATTGCCAAGCAGCGTTTGGATGATTTGCGTGTGTTATTGAAGAGTGGAGCATTGCCCATTCCTATTATTGCTATCAACAAGCAAACGGTTTCTCCTGCGTTGGGTGAACAGTTTTTGACCAATGTCTGGTTGATGGGTATTCTGGCATTAGTCGTGGTCTCATTAATTGTTTACGTGCGTTATCGTCAATGGAAAGTAGTGGGCCCCGTATTGATGGTGGGCTTGTCGGAAGTGGTGATGATTCTGGGCTTCGCCTCGTTAGTAAAATGGAATTTAGACTTGGCATCCATGGCAGGTATTCTGGCGGCCGTGGGGACAGGGGTTGATAGTGAAGTCATCATGACGGATGAAATTCTCCAAGGGAATGCAGAAGAAGAACATGATGAGAAGGGTTGGGCGGCTAAAGCTAAGCGTGCATTCTTTATTGTGGCTGCCTCCGCGTCGGTGGGTCTCGCGGCGATTATTCCATTATTAGTATTAGGCAGCGGTATCGGCAAGTTGAGCGGATTCGCCCTCACCACCATCGCTGGAATTTTGATGGGTGTCTTGATTTCTCGCCCCGCATTCCAGGAAATCATTAAAGTTGTTCTCGTGCCCAAGAAGCACCACGAACACTCGAATGATAGTGCTCCAAAAACCCAGTAAACGATTGGCTGTTGCAAAATTAGTGTTCGCGCAGCAGTGATTGGGCAATGGAATTCATTTTAGTTGTGTTGAGTTCCCTCATCAACACGCGCAGCCAGAGCCACAATACTATGGCGCTCATCACAAACCACGTTAGAGTGTGGAGCGTGTCAACCGCGTCAACATGATACGTTTTTCCCACGTAAACAATAGCAAGCAATCGTAAAATGTTTATTCCAAAAATAATGACCCACCCCGCAAGGGCATATAGTATTTTTTTTCGTGCGGAAAGAACGTCAAAACCATAAATAAGTCCCAGCAGCAACCCCCAGGTGGAGAGTCCCGTGCAAAAAGGAGTAATCTCGAACACGATTCCATTCACGAAGAGGAGCGTTTCATTCACGGACACGTTTAACCCGTTTCCTAAAAGGGCAGCCAACCATTCTTGATACGTGAGGGGGGGAAAATAATACGTAACGAATTCGACTAATCCAAAAATGATAAAGAAGCGGAAAACAAATCGTTGAATGGTTGATTGGGTGAGGAAATTTTTTTCCATTTCTTCACCACGGCACGCTTTTCATTCCAATCATGTATGCCAGTCTGTTAAACGTCATGTGCATGAAGGGAGTGATCATCACTAATAGTATGAGTGCGGTCCAATTAGGAGTGGAAAAGGCCACGCTAAACAACACGCCTCCCACCACAAAGTCTAATTGGTCTAGTATTTGGGCGGGGTGTCCGCGGGGCATATTCATGCGTCGCTTGATGAAGCTCCCCACGATGTCCCCCACTAATCCTCCTGTGGATAATAGGAAAACATACGCCACATACTCGCTGGAAACCAGTTGCGTATACACGGGAAAAAAATACCATAATAACAATCCCACAAATGTTCCGATTAACACGCCCATTCCGGTTCCTTTCCATGTTTTTCCTTTCCCAAAAATGGGTCGGCCATCGCTCCAATTTCTATTTCCATCAATGGGTGTTTTTCCCCCGAAGACCATGGCTGAAGAGTTGGCCACGTATAATGGAAGAGCAGTCAGGAACAAGTGTATCCAGAGTGGGTCCATGCACGTTTAACACGGCAAAACCGAATTAAAAGCGAATGGGTGGCACGTATACGTATACTCGCGAGGAATGATAGCCATGTCTCCAACCCCTAAATCCACTCATCCTAGTAAGCCTGTGCTGGCCACCCCTGTTCACGGGGAAAGTGATCCGAAAATTACTCCCTGGAATGAGGATGACTTTAATGACGCATCCTCAACTCCTACGCCGCGTCGACGCGGTCGTTCGTTGCGTGACTGGTTGGTGCTGGGTGCGGCCGCATTGCTCGTGTTTTATGTGATTCTTTTTCTCGTGGGAAGTTTGGCGAGCGTTTCATCTACGAGCAGTTCAACGAGTTCTTCGAGCAGGAGTTTTTCATTGTTTAATGCGGGAGAAATCGCCGTTATTCCCATTCAGGGAGAAATTTCCTCGGCAACGAGTCGTGATACGATTGGTTATGCGGATGTGATTCTTGCGCTTGATGATGCGGAGAACGACCCTAGTATTAGTGTTATTTTCCTCGATATTGAATCCGGTGGGGGAAGTGTTGTTTCGAGCAAGCAAATCGTCGACAAAATCCGCGACGTGAACAAGCCTATCGTGAGTTGGATAGGAGACGTGGGGGCGAGTGGTGCATATTACATTGCCGCGTCAACCGATTATGTGATGGCGGATGCGGATTCCATCACGGGAAGCATTGGGGTTATTTCCATGCAACCCAACGTGGAAGAATTAATGCAGAAGATTGGTGTCAAAATGAACACCATCAAAACGGGCGAGCTGAAGGATATTGGTTCTCCATTTAGTGAAATGTCGGATGATGAAAAAATCGTGCTGCAAGGCATTGTGCAGGAAGCATTTGATTCATTTGTGAATGATGTTAAACAGTTTCGCGGAGAAAAATTGGATGCTGAAAAATTTAATACTATATTAGACGGTCGAATTGTTTCGGGCAGGCAAGCGTATGCGATAGGGTTGATTGATGAAACCCTTTCGAGAGAGAAAGCATTGGCGCGCGCTGCAGAAGCCGCAAGTATGAGTGGTAAACCCGCGCTGCGGTATTATTTACAGCACACTCCCTCGTTGTGGGACGTGTTGTTCAATGCGGGCGCGTCATTTGGGAAAGGAATCGCGAGCAGTATTACTCCCGCCTCCGAATTGGGCGGGGCGCGCATTCAGGCCACATGAGAATAGGTGCAAAACCATTAATAGTGGCTTTTTCCTCTTCTGCATGCCCATGCCAAAATCTCCTCGTCGAGTGATTCGTTCACGCAGCATAAAGCGGTTATCCCACATCGTGAAAAAACCACAACCGCCTGCTCGTTCCAATATTCGCCGCGTCTTCCGCAAGAGTGCGTCGCAGGAAGCCCACGTGTATTTGATTCGCACTGGCAAACGAAAACGAGTATTTTTTCGAGCAGGCTATGATAGTCTCCCCACCATTCGAAAATATATTTTGCACAAAATTTTTTACGCACTTTATCCGCAATACGCGATTAAACCCATTGGTTTAGTAGTGGCTACCCTTAATGGTGAACAAGTACTGGGCATGACTTCCGATATTGTTCGCCCGCGTTCGCATGATTACAAGTTATACCATCATACTTTCTACAATGATCCTGCTGTCACGGTTAGTTTTCCACACATGGATTTTTCACATGCACAACAACGGGTAATTGAACAGATTAAAAAAGAATCAGGAATAAGCGTGAATGATCGGCCCGTCAATATTATTGATAGTAATGGAAAACCCATTTTTGTGGAAGTGGAAGACGTTCGCGTGCACAATCGTGCCACTCTTACACGTGCGCTGCATGAAAAAAAAGTGGATTTGAATAGTTTGAAGAGTGATATTTTGAAAAATACTCCTCCCGACAAGCGCAGTCTAGTAAGTTATATCATGGAAACAATTATTTGAAAGTTGTTTCAAAAAAAATGGAATAATTAGAATATTAGCGCGAAAAACAATCCCACGCTCAATGAGGAAACAAAATTGACGAGATTATTATCCAAATATCCCCATCGTTGGAGAGTGGCTCCCAAAAAACTATCCACTACGGAACCTAATACGCCGGCTGCAAACAAGATTGTGGCGAAAAACACATTTCCACTAATAATGAAACCAAGTATGGCAAAAATAAGTCCCCCCAACGCGGAGGCGAGGAAACCTAATAGGGTAACGCCCCCATCCGTTCCTGCAGGGACAGGTTGGAGAGTCGTAATCATGACTGGTTGTTCACGTGATAACACGCCTATTTCACTGGACAACGTATCGGAAAATGCCGCGGATAATGATGCAAAAAACATCACGTTAAAGGGTGTAGGATTGAGTGCCAATGCAATAATCGCCGGACCAATGTTTCCTACGATGTTGCTCGTGGAGCGTGTTCCGTGTTGTTTGCGATGATACTGGTTGCGGATGGCGCGCGTCACGAATTCTCCGATGAGAAAAAATAGTATAATGGCAAAAAAACTCCCAAGTCCTCCGCGCCATGCCACGAATAATGCGGTAATGAGTCCCGTGGCAATGGCCGTTGGTCGGAGTAATTTTTTCTGGCGAATAATGAGCAATACGCTCAAGAGGACTAGAATGACAATGATCCATTCGAGAATGGACATACGTTAAACGTCCTTTCCTCGCGCGTTACACCGCAGAGAGTCGCGTGACTTTTAATACGTCCACGCGCTTCATGGGGGCAATTTTGCGTGCCTTGTCAATGGCTTTGGCGATGGGTTCACCGGTTGCACAATGGTTGAGCAATGATTCAAAATCATTCCCTGCGGCCACTTCAGCTGCTTCTGCATGCAAGATGCGTCGCACAGCTGCTTGTTGGGGTCGGGAGATTTTGTTCGCGGATAATGCGACACTCTTCACGCGGGCGCGCACACCGTCTTTGCACATGACATCGTCCACGGATTCCACTTTCGTGGAGCGTCTTCGTACGAGTCTTCGCAATGCAGATGGCTGCACTTCCACGGAGTCAAATCGCGTGTACGCGTTCAATCCTTGCACGTTGTTGACTTTGAAGGCCAACATGAGTTGGTTTTTCTTGATGTTTCCTGTCAAGTCGCGCGCGGACACGTGAACGGTTCTTCCCATGAGTCCTTCGGCTTCTTCTCCGGGAGTGTGGGCGATAATTGCATTGTTGAATGTCGCCGGTGCTAAAATAGTAAACCATTTCTTGGTTTTCCATTTGTCAACACCTTTGCGTTTGCGTGTACGAGGGGCTGCCTCTTTCTTGCTTTCTTTTGCATTTGTGGGTTCATCAATCATTTGCATAGCGTTTTCCCTCCCGTTACTTCACCAACAGCGCGGCCGTTTCTGGAGTATACTTCCATCCGGCGGGCAGTTTTCCTGTTTTAACGTAATAGTGTGCTAATCGTCTGATTTTTGACACCGTGATGCGGTATCCTCGCTGCGCGGAATAATCCTTGTTGTTTGCCGTCATGTGTTTTTGTAATGCCACACTTCGTTCAATCAAATTCAACAAGTCAATGGGGATATCCGTTGAGAGTTTTTTCTCGGATAGAATTTGATTGATTCTTTTTTGCGTGGCGTTTTTCACGTTGGGGATACCGTATTGGTCTCTCAATGCGAGTCCGATGAGCGCGGGGCTCATTCCCTGGTTGGACAATTGAACAATGAGTTCTTCTATTTCGTTGAGGGAGTAGTCCACATACTGTCCCTGCTTCTCTTCTTTCGCAGACATGTATTATCATCTCCAAAACTTGGGCAAATACCCAAGCACCAAACCCGTCTGGTTAAGATCGGATCCAGCTTGGCTAGAACCAAGATAACGATTCTCCCTAGGGGAGGGTATATAAAGCCTTATCCGGGTGACGGGTTAAAAGTCCTATAAAGGGCAATTTCGTGGAGTTTTCATGACAGCTCCTCAAAAACGACCTTTTTCTCGTAAAAAGAGCCTTCTTGAGCGATGGTCGCAAGTTCGTCGCATCAAAAAGCGGGCGATGAAAGGGCCATCAAACTTCATTTTTGTAAAGGAATTCAAACCGCTTATAGAGGAGTGGATGAACGAAGAGTCGATTTCACGCAACCCCCTGTTAAATGAAAACGTCCGTGAAATGGCACGGCGGGGGATGAAAGATGCTGATTTCGCGATTAAAAATAAGATTCACGAATGGGGGCTTTCGCGTGCGCTCAATATGACGGGGATTTTTTCATCGCGTGAGAGAAGAATGATTCGAACAAAAATGGATTTTATTCTAACCGCAAACAAGAATCAACAAATGAATGCGCTTATTGGGGTTAGAAAGGAGCTTGGTTTGTTGCAGTATAAGAAATTTTTAGCATGGTACAACCACACCGTTGATTTTATTCAAAAGCGGACGGAATTGTTATATGAGTCACTAAAATGAAAATAATCATTTACGCATAACGTATACGTGATTCTACTTCGCTCATTTGTTTCAATACTTTTTTTTCTCCGCCGTTTTCTAAATATCCTTTTTGTATTTCTCCCCAACCCTCGTTGAGAGTAGAATGCGTGGCGGTAAATGTTTTTTTCAAATTCACTAAATCTACGGCCTCGTCTTCTATTTTGTGTGAGTACGTTGAGAGTCCGAAGTCAATCATCACCAATTCGTTGATTGTTTTTTTGTTTTTGAAGTTTTTGTTTCGGCGCACGAGCACGTTGGACGTGGTCAAGTCCCCGTGAATCAAATGATGTTTGTGGAATATGGCGATTATTTTTCCTAACTCATTACACAAGCGCATTTTTTCAGTATTTTTTATTTTCGTGTCGAGCAAAACGTGTTTCAGTCGTGGCGCGTCCACGTACTCCATGTAAATCGTGCTCGTGTGTGGTTCCACGAGGTAAATAGTGGGTGTTGTCACGCCCCATTTTTTGACGGCATGAAGCATTTTGGCCTCATGAGAGGTGCGTTCGCGTCGGAGCGGTGCGTCCAGTAATGGATTCCGGTATCCTTTCACCACGCGTGTTTTGACTACGATATTTTTTCCTAGTATTTTTCGTTTTTCGAGCGTGGCTTCCGCTCCAATGGAGAGGTATTGTTCTTTTTTTTCACTCGTTTGAGTCATGGGAACACTAACTAGAGAATCCGCACGCGATTTTAAGTTCTTTTACTCGTTCAGCATGGGTTTCACTCACCCCGCGGGCGGTTTGTTCGGCACGTTGCAAGTAATCCACCCCCAATGCATTTGTCATAGAAATGTTTTCTTGCACCGCGGCGAAATCATCTGAGGCTTGTTGTGCATTCTCTCGTGCGTCTTCGATGCGTTGAATGGCTTTGGAAATGGGTGAATTCGCGCTGCATTCGGGAGCGTCCAGGTTGACGTTGCTCAGTAATTGGAGTGCTTCGTCGGTATGATTGACCATTTCTAATAATTCGAGCGTGCCATCGAGATAATGGTTCAAAGCTGTTCCTTCACTCCCAACGATGGAGCGAATCGTGTTGCGAAAAGGCAATAGTTCATTGCGATAGGCCTCGCGTTGAACGAGTAAAGATGGGACCAGCGTCCCAGTTGGAACATAGGAGGCGCGCACCCCTGCGAGTTGTTGCGCCGTATTCGTGGCATCCCCTCCGAATAGGCAGCCGGATAATAGGAATAATACAAGCAGGCCCCCCATGAGGATGTGTTGGTTCATACGCTGGGGAGTGTTTTTTGCTATTTAAAACGCCCCCACCGAGTGGCCTTAAAATGGGTTTTCCTCGTTTTTGAGTCATGGAAGGGAATGAGATTAAGGAAATGGAATCCCGCGTGCGCGCGTTGTGGGAGAATGAAAAACTCCACGTATACGATGCGGCACTAAAGAAGCCCGTGTTTAGTATCGACACCCCACCCCCCACGGTTTCCGGGGAAATGCACATTG
>VGJJ01000030.1 GCA_016867455.1 Candidatus Iainarchaeum sp.
TGGAAAGACCACCGGATGAGAGCATGAAAGTATACAAAAACAATCCCTTCGACATGGATTTGGGGCCCTTCTCCGGGGCAGCTAAACCCGTTCTCGTGGGAATAGTATTGGTAATTTTGGCACTCATCTTAACGACTCAGACATTTAACCCATTACACGCGGAATTAAAAAAAAATCCATTATCCCTTTCCGCGAACGACTCCACAATACTCGAAGTCCTCGTGACTAATCCCACTACTACCACGCTAAACAATGTCGTGGTTTCTCTATCCGCTCCCGGGTCGAAACAAATTAGTTTGTATCCTGAAAAATTATCCATTCCAACGCTGGGACCGCAAGAAACGCGCAAACTCGAATACTTAATCTCACCCATTGACTCAACAAGCTATCCATTTTATCCAGGAACATATCGCGTGGATGTAATTACAAAAATTAGTGAAAAAAATTATCAAACCAGCGTTTTTGTGAGCGTGGAGAAATAATTATTCTTTCTTCCGATAATGCGCGCGCAAAAATAGTTTCACATTCTCAATAAATTTTTCTTCATCTTCTTTACGAATGAGACCGCCCGCTGCCGGAATGTGACCACCGGCATTTGACTCGGGCAAACCTTTCACGGCAAACTCAAGCATCTCGTTCATGGGAACCTTGAAATCCTGGCGACGTGCCGACAAGGTGACACGTGAACCATTGGCCACTTCTTGGAGCATAATCAGATTCCAATTCGAATACTTTTCGCGGGAAAGCTTGTTGATGAGCAGACTCTTAATCGCATGACGAGGTTTCACCACCGCAATGGCCAATTCCAACTCGGGAAAAAGTTGAATACTCGTGCGAAGTTTTTCCATCCACTCATTAACTTCATCATCCACCACGTTAACAAGGGCACGAAAACCAGAATCTAAAACCACTTGAGGATGATGAGCATCGACCAATAATTCCAACAATTCAGGCATTTGATACGAGGAAAGAATCTGCGTGCAATAAATCATCCCACTCAACGTGCCAAAAGGAGAAGCAAACGGGTCATCATTTTCTACCGGAGAAAGACCCCATTTTTTACCCGATGCATCAACAAAATGCTTCCAACGCGGATACGAGGAATCAGAAACAATACCAATGCAAGGAACCCAATCCCTATCGGACAAATCAACCACGCACGAAAACAAGGTGTAGGCAAAAATAGCCGTTGGACACGAACTCGGCTCCGTCTCCCAAACCAATTGGGGTTTGACCATGGTGAAACGAGGAGAATCATAATCACGATATACTTTATGATGATCAATCACTAAAACAGGGGCGACTTTCTCCAACGCGTGCATGAATTCAATCGACTTTTGGTCAACCGTTTTATCCACTGTAATAATCTTCGTCACTCCCTCCGCCTGCAATTTTTGAGGGAGCAAATCATCAATATAATTAGGGCTATGCTCAAACGGCGTCACCCAAAAAGGACGGTGACCCGTGAGATGTTCCACTCCCACCACTACACTCGCTGCCGCGCTCATCCCATCGCCATCATCATCATAAATGACCGCGACCCGATCCTCTTTCGTTAATTGTTTCAAAAAAGACACGGCTTTATCCCAGCGCGCGCGATTAGTCCAGTGTAACTCAGAGACCCACGCCGGAACCACGTAATCATGAGAAGGATGACTAGCGGAATGAGAATGCACAACCATAACCTATTCCCCAGTGGCAGGCTTAAAAGCCCAGAGTTTTTGCTGGAAAATAGATGAAAAATAACACCCTTTTCACGGAAGAATGGTTCGCCCAACAAAAAATAGACACGCTTTACACGGTGACCGGGGAACAGATGCAGGACCCTCTACTCACTAAATTCACAGGAATCACCCACACGGATTTCTCCTTCCGATTTGTTCAAACAAACCAAAAAAACATTTTACTCACCAGCCCATTAGAAGCAGGGACGGTCAAACAACACTATCACGGAAAAATCAACATCATTCGCACACGCAAAGACGTATTGCACATTTTACGACCATTTTTCCGCCACGCACGGGTGGGAGTAAACATGAATTACATGACTGCGGGACAATATGCTGCGTTGAAAAAAACATTTCCAAACGCTAAATTGGTGGATGTGAGTCAAGCCCTATATGATAGTCGAATCATCAAAACACGCGAGGAGATTCAAAAAATAAAAGAGGCTGCCAAAATTTCACACCAAATACATGGAAAAATGAATAACTTCTTGAAAAAAAACATGAGTGAAATAGAATTAGCCGCAGCATTGGATTATGCCATTGCCCGCGAAGGATGCACGAATGCGTATCCCACCATTGTTGGCTTTGGAAAAAATTCCTCCAATATTCACCATTTTAATACGAATAAAAAATTGCAAAAAGGAAACATGATACTCATTGACTGCGGAGCCAAGTACGAAGGGTATTGCTCCGATCTCACCCGCACAACGTGTTTCGGACGCGCAACGAGTGAACAGCACGAAAAATATGACGCGTGTAGAAAAGCGCAAGAAGAATCCATTGCACTCATACAACCGGGAGTAAAAGCCAGTGTGGTTGCCGAAAAAGCTCAAAAAATCATTGGACACCAAATCCCGCACGCACTCGGACACGGAATTGGATTGGAAACGCACGATGCACCGGGGGCGATTCATCCGCGCGCAACGTGGGCCTTTAGCGAGGGAATGACTCTCGCCGTGGAACCGGGATATTACACTCAAAAATGGGGCATCCGAATTGAAGATGACGTACTTCTCACACGAAACGGGTGCGAACGACTCAGTACCGCACCCAAAAAGCTCATTGAACTTTAACGCACAACGAATGGCTTTTAATCGTAGTTTTCCTCTTTAGTCGATGCAATTGATTCAAGCCAAAGAACGACTCGATGCCGCATTGGCACGCAAGGATTTAATCATGCTCGTGGGCGATTGTGAGGTCAAATACCAAGGAAGAGCGGCGAGCAACCTTCCACTGGGCTCGCGCTTGCTTCTCATTAAAGGGGATGGAAGTTTTGCTATCCACCAAAACCGACTATTACGGCCTACTAACTATTTGATGAGCAACACCTGGTCAACCGTACTCGAAAATGACACCCTCACGGTATCGGCCATCAAACGCTCACCGCGTGAAACGCTCACGGTCTTTTTGAAAAACGTAGAAATGCTAAACGTTCACTCCATGGAAGACCACGCGGAAGACTTCAAACTTGTGGGGACGGAAAAAGAACTGAATGATCAACTCATGAATGATTTGGAAGTATTGGAAAAAGGACTCAGACCGCTGAAACAAGAAGACGTGCTGCGAAAAGGTTTCGTGGACATTCTCGCGGAAGACAAGGATGGAAACCTAGTGATTATAGAACTGAAACGAAAACAAGCAGACTATAACGCGGTCATGCAACTCCAACGATATGTAAATGAACTCAAAAAAATCAAAAACAAAAAAGTACGCGGAATCATCGTCGCCCCCACGATAGGAAGGCCCGCGTTGGAACTATTGAAAAATAATGGAAATGAATATTATCCATTCGAATTCGATGTCACACAACCACGGGCAACCATTAAAGGAATTGACACTAAACAAAAAACGATATTTCAGGCGTTAGAAGAAAATTCCAAGAAAAAGAATCGGCCTACTGGGGATTCAAAGAATCCCCAAAAGTAGTCCTTCCGCGCGGCCGCAGGTGAGCGGCCCGAAACAAAAAACGATATTTCAAGCACTAGCAGAAAATGCTAAAACAAAAACGAAAAAAAATAATTAAAATGACCGAATACTACTTCGGCCATTTCATTCAAATACTACTTGCTCGTGTACGCGTGATACATGAGAGGCAATCCCGTGGTTAACGCGAGCAAAATCGATTGGTTCATTCCTATTTCATTGGCGAAAGCAAAGCACGCCACAAAAACAAGGGCTTGCAACACTCCCAATCCGTACCAAAAGTTTTTGTTCACCCAATAATATCCCGTCAACAAAAAACCAATGGTTTGTAACAATGCCCAATACGCCCACGCACTCGGAATGAGAGCGGGAACTTTCTGCGTGAAGAAGGCCCAATGATAAACCATTCCAACTACTCCAACAACGGCCCAGACCCAGAAGACTTTATTGGCCTTCCAGTTAGGAACCCACTTTCCCATCGCAACCACACCAATTACCGTCAAAATGGTCCAGAAGGGCATGGGTTGCATGATATTCATCCCAAACCAGGGAAAGTGATACATCCCATAACCGATGAGGCAAATCAATCCCCAGAGAAAAATTGACTTATTGATTCCGTTCATGTTTTTTCCTCCAAAAATAATTCATTAATTAACGAAGATAAATTAGAGTTTAATAACCATAAGGCGAAAAACCAATGGAAAAAAAAATTGATGGAAAGTAGACTCTAACTTTATATAGCAAAACGAAATCATACACGCGAGGGGGAGGTCGAGGGGGATGTGGAAACGAGCACTATTGTCAATTCTTATTCTCGCTGGGCTATCCCCGCTTACATTTGCATTGGCTGAAAACCCACCATCGGATTTGGATGATACCCTGGAAATGATGGTCACAAAAGGATATGCGGCATCGTTTACTACACGCGGATGGGGAAGCGTGTATGATTTGCCCCAATCCCAATTCTCCATCGATGACACGGATTTTTTTGACAACCAAAACGAGTTTGGAAAAATAGGTTTGTATGCAGCAGGATTAAACACGCTGCTCAACCCGCAACTCGATGGATTAGATTTGAATGAAGGAATCGCGGACAACATTACGCACGCGGCCGCAAGCACACTCGCATGGGTTTGGACGCCCGACACGGTTTCATATGGAGTCAAACACAAAGGAAAACTACCCAACAATGGAATAACGAATGTTCTAACCAAAATAAAAGGAATCAGCGTGACCAGCAACGCATGCTTGAAAGACGCAGAAGTTGCATACAACACGTGGGGAGTGCCCAAAGACACGATTAACAAGCAAACGAGTTCACAACTCAACTCACTCGCGGGAGCAGGATACTTGTATGCGGAAGCCGCACAACACACCACGAATGAAACCACGAAAAAAGATTACGAAACCATTGCTAAAGGAATCGGGGACATGCTCTTATCGTCCATTGTCACTCCCGAAGGAGAAAACGTTGGAATCAATTCAAGTCAAACGGCTGACTCGTATGAGCACACGATTCCAATTGGAATGATGCCGGCCCAATTCACCATTTTAACCGACTCCGTGGACACGGAATTATGCACGGATGGGGGAAGCGTTAAGCTGCATGAAAACAGAAAAACACACATTGCCCAAGCCATTGTTTTCTGGAGAAAACTATTTGAAATAACGGGCGAAGAAAAATATTCCCGCGCGGCCGACATGGCAGAAGAAGGAATATTATCCACCCAAGAATGCGATGGCAGCTACAAAGATTATACACGATGGGAGGGAGCCGGAATAAACCCCAACACGTGCACGCCGGATGACGGAAGTGAATCCTACGAAGCCTACCCTGCCTACGTGGCCGTGGCCGAAACCAAGGGATTTCTCACGGATATGGGAATCATGCTCCACTTACTCCAAAAAAGCAACCCCACAATTTACCAAACCAATGATCACTTCAAGAAAGCCGTGCAATACTTACTCGTCTTAGAAGAAGAAGACACCGCGGGAGCGGGACGATCCTATAACGGAGACCCCCTCCGCTATGCGAGTTATTCCATTGACGTGGAAAACCGTTCCTTTGCACAAACCATGCTCGGAAGCATTTTCCTCCGCGCATCATGCGTAGAGAAAGATAATGCGATGGAAAAACGATTGCAACAACGCGCATACGATTTGTTAGACACCGCATCCAACCTCGTACCCAGTGAATTAGACAGCAAAGTCGCCAACGCCATTGCCACAGACCCCGGAACCAACATCCTAGCAGTATCAGCGGCCGCCGACGCGTGGAAAATCATTACATCCGGATGCGAAGACTGCAAAGACAAGGACGGAGACGGATACTTAGACGGAGAATGCGCCGGAGACACGGTGAAATACGATTGTAATGACACCAACCCAGACATTCACCCCAACGCCACGGAAACATGCGACAGCATTGACAATGATTGTGATGGAAAAATAGACGACGGATTCGATGCAGACAATGACGGATACGCCATATGCGGAGAAAAAATAGATTGCAATGATGCCAGCAACGAAGTCTATCCAGGAGCGAAAGAAACCAAGGATGGCGCCGATAATGATTGTAATGGAAAAATAGATGATGCGGGAATCGAATTCCAACTCATCACGGACGTAAACACGGGAGTGCCCAATATTGAAGTCGTGCTCATTGAATATGGAAACGTGTGCGCAAACTCATTCTCCTCACTCTCCACCAGCATTAGCAAAATCAAAGAACAATGCGCAACCGCAGGAACATGCACCACGAATGAAAACGGAAAATGTTTGTTCACGCTTGACAAGGATGGTTCCTACCAAGCATTAGCCAACCTCCCAAAGAAGGGCGTGGTGTCCGATAAAATTGATTACAAAACGGAGGAGCGCGTACCCTACGTGTTATTTGTGGGTAGCATTGACACGAATGCCAATGACACGAATGCAGTGACAACGAAACCTAATCCCTTCACGAATAACCCGTACTTCTTTGGAGGATTCGCACTCGTGGGGATTATTATCGCGGGGGGGGTAGTATTCTACCTCTACAAGACAGGCAAACTAAAAATCCCCGCACTCAAAACAAAAAACAGCGGAATGACACTCAGCCCATCTCGCGGGGAAACCAAACCAATCACGACCAACACTCCCACGAAGAAACCATTCAAACTGAATATTTCACTACCACGCATCCAACTCCCCAACCTGGCCAAATCACCCCAAAAAAGAGAAGAAAACACGGGAACCATGTTGTATAGTGGAAAAATGAGCACCGGAAAAAAAATAGCCTCCAAAATAGTGGGAGGAAAACCCATTGGGGGAAAATGGGAAAACAAACTCGGAAAAAAACCCCTCAACTTTGCCAAAAAAGAAAACAAAGTAAGAGTATGGAAAGACGATTAATCCCATCGATTAATCTAACCCAAAAAAAAGAAGTGGCAGGATCAAATAACCCTGCGCCAAATTATTTTCTCAACACGGCTTTCTTTCCAAGCTCTTCATCAATGGCCAGTTTCGGAACCCTTTAACAAAGGGTTCATCGAAATTTGATCAACCTTTGCATGCAAAGGTTGCTGGCCGCCACGAGGGACTCCATCGCGGGATTTGACAATCCCGTAGTAGGCCTATTTTTTTAGCACGGCTTTCTTTCCAAGCTCTTCTTCGATGCGCATCAAACGATTATACTTCGCCACACGTTCTGAACGGGAAAAACCACCGGCTTTCAAATAATCCGCACCAATACCAACGGCTAAATCGGAAATGAACGTGTCTTCCGTATCACCAGCGCGGTCACTCACAATAATGGTCCACTTGGCCTCGCGTGCCAGCGTAAATGCTTCCAATGCTTCGGTCAATGTCCCCACTTGATTGGGTTTCAAATTCAATCCATTGCATGCTTTCAAATCCAAGACACGCTTAATACGCGTAGGAGAAGAAACCAACAAATCATCCCCCACAATAGGATGAGTATTCCCCACACGCGTCATTAATCCCTGAAAACCAGGCAAATCATCTTCCGCAAACGGATCTTCCAACACCGAAATAGGGTATTGTTCCACGAGGTTAGCGTAATAATTCACTAACTGACGATGCGTCAATGGCTTACCATCCACGACATACATTCCCTTCTTACGCAAGTGAGAACCCGCGATACTCAAACCAATCTTAATTTGCTTATCATGACCCACTTCCTTCGCCGCATTCATGATAGTGTCCAATGCCACCTTCACATCATTCGTAGGAATGGCTAATCCACCGGTTTCTCCCACGTTTGTTGAACGCGCATCAAAATTTTTTCCCGCGTGAACGCGCAAGGTTTGATAAATCTCGGAAGAAATTTGAATAGCATCCGCCGCACTCTTGGCTTTCGTGGGAGTAATCAAGAATTCCTGGAAAGGCAATTCATTCCCCGCGTGCTTGCCGCCATTCAACACGTTAATCATGGGCAATGGAATCGTGGGAACGTGCTTGCCACCCTTTCCTTGCACCACGAGGGAGTGAATGTGCTCATACAAGGGTTTGTCCTGCAACTTAGCACCCAATCGAGCCACCGCCATGGAAGATGCAATCATGGCATTCGCCCCCAACTTAGACTTATTGGGAGTACCATCCAACTCAATCAACAACTTATCCACTTCATGCTGGGCAACGGCATTCGCGTCCTTCAATTCCGAATTAATGGGACCATTCACATTCCGAATGGCTTTTTGGACACCCATCCCCATGAATGATTCCTCATCCCGCAAATCATGGGCTTCAAAACGACCCTTACTCACTCCCGCAGGAGCAGTAGCACTCGCGACAATCGAACCGGAGACAGCCTCGACTTCAATCGTGGGAAACCCCCGAGAGTCATACACTAAATGGGCGCGAAGTTTTTCGACAGCAAACGGACTTTTCATGTAGATTTCACCCGCTCGAGGAGCAATGCTGTATAGTATACACGTCAAGGGTTAAAAGCATGCCTCGGAACGCGCGAATACATGACCACTAAATAAGGCAAACTAAGCATAAAACCCCCTAAAAATGACAATGGGGACGTTTTAGGAAGGTGTTGTCCTTTTTCGCGGATTACATCACGGAAGGATTAATCTCATCCTTCGTATCCGGAGAAGGTTCTTCCGAGGGAGGGTTTTCTCCACTCGAAGGAGAAACAGTGCCCGAACCCAATGCGTGAATGGTGCCATCTTTTTTCTTTTCGAGAATCACTCGCTTGACCATGTTAAAGTTCTGCGTCCCCAACAATTCTTCTGTCAATTTTATACTCGCCCACGTCTCTAATGATTGGTAGCGCGGAGGAGAGGCGGTGCCCTTCACGAAGGGGATGAACGCGTCCACATCCCACGAAAAATACCATAATCCGGAAATTTTTTCAGCGATTGACTTTCCCCGCGACGTGAGGAATGATTCTACAAACGCCACATCCACTTGAGCATAGCGCCGCGTGTAAAAGCCATCAAACCAATAATCACTCCCCACAAGGAGGCAATCCTCCTTCGCATACCCGTGCGTTTTCATTATTTCAAGCATGGCCATCTGACGATAATATTCATCCGTGCACGCGGGATTAGTTTTGAGCTTAGCATCATAACGCGAACGATCAATGGGCTGCATTTGACTCAAGTAAGCATCATTCACCGCATACACGTTTTCCTTGGGAAAAAAACGACCCAATTTGAATTCGGAAACCTTCTCCGCAGCAATAGATTCAGGGTACGCGGACAAGAGATAAATGGAAACATTATTTTTTTTGGCAAACACACTAAATGAATGCAAAAAATCAATGGATTTAGTCCCATCCACTTTCCCAACGAAGGGACCGGGGATCAACACATTTTCCAATGGAAAAAAAACAACCTTTTTGGGAACGTGTAACATGGAATCCCGCGGAATATCTGGAGAAAAAGGAGAATCATTAACCACTTTTGAAGGACGAGACATCGAATTCCACACCCACGCACAACTATTATTCAGAATGGGCGAGAACCATATAAAGGAAGAGCCAAAACCACTCGCAGGAAGGGGTGCACCAAGGGCAAACGACCCCTTTAAAACACCTTTTCACGAGAAATAGTGATATGCGCGCGGCTTCTCACACGATTCTAAAAACAGCATCTCTTTGCTCGGTCTGCGGAAAAAAAGCCACCACGATTAACACGCTCAAATTGGCATCGTGCGAAACACACATGGAAGTTCCCACGGACGCCCCTCCATGTCCGAACTGCGACACCAAAATGATTCTCAAAACAGGAAAGAAAAACTCTTTCTGGAGCTGCCCCGATTACCCTAATTGCTTCGGGACGCGCAACCTGTTCAAACCCATGGAAGAGCCAGACATGTTGTAAAGGGTAAACCTACCAACACATTATTTCTCACGCACGTACTATTTTTCATTCTCCGTTTCTTTGTCTGGCGAAACAGTCTTACCCTCTTTCTCATCCCTCCCCTCACGCCCACGCAAGGGATTAGGAATCCGTTCCAAGGGATTAGGAATCTTCTCCAACGCCGCACGTAAACGCTCACGGTTGCTCACACGCTTTTCTACGTTTTCCAAAATAATTTTACTCGCACGATCCTCAATTAAAGAATGCCACTGATAAAACTTTGAAATAGATGAAACATCCGTGAAAAAAGGAGACACATCAATCCACTGCCCCGCAAATTTTTCTTTCAACGAACGAGTCATGAGCGCATACTCATGATAATCCTCGTGCACGGACTCCAACACGACCGAATGATTGCGCAACCCATCCCCTTCCGACGCAAAAACGACGCATGATTGTTCCGCCCCCCACGCGGAAATCTTTTTACTCACCGCAAGACTGGTGGTGCGAACAAACGTAAACGCGTGGAAGCGCAAACCCAATTTATCCAAGCGAGGAAGAATCATGAAACGATCCACAAAACCATTATCCATCAATTTCGTACGAATACGCGTGACCGTGGGTTGAGACGTCTTGAGACGAGAGGCTAATTCTCGATCCGAAAGCCGGGCATTCTTTCCCAATTCAATCAAGACCTGCTTTTCTTTGAGAGAAAGACCATTCTTCATACGCACAACAAGGGTTTTGCCCCCCTATAAACGTGTATCCTCACCCCACCCAAGCAACATTACTCCATTCGAAAAGCACTCTCAACAAGAGTAATAAAACAAAATGAAACAAAAAAAACACGAAACATGAATACATGATACAAAACAACGGAAATATGGTTTTGGCAGGATTATATACGAGTTTTACTCTCAAAATGGCACGAGGTGGTTGAAAAGATCGGAGTACGAACGCTCAACATTGTTGGGATAGGCTCACCTTGTCCAAAAGGAACACTCCGAAACTACCAACCACCCAAACTTTTTATCCAAAAAAAAAGCGACCCCAAAAAATGACCTGATTCTTCCTCCAAAAACATCTCCTCAGCAAATTGGGCGGGCCGGGAATGAAAAAATTCCCACCCCCCCCTCTTGCACTTCCTTTTAATGATGGCCTTTTGATTGCTCGAAAAAGCAATCATTAAATTCCCCACAACCATTCATCCCGAATGGCACGCCGACGAAAGAGCCCCATCTTCCCTTCTTTTC
>VGJJ01000031.1 GCA_016867455.1 Candidatus Iainarchaeum sp.
AGGCACGGGTACCCAAGCGGTCTAAGGGGCTAGATTCAGACTCTAGTGGTTTAGTACCTTCGGAGGTTCGAATCCTCCCTCGTGCATCGAGGGTTTCGTTCCTCGATCCCGATATAGGGGTATCGTGGACGATACCCCAACTTTTTCTTTTGACTGGGAGCCTACTTTTCTTTTTCTAAAAAAGAAAAGGAGTTCTTCTGAATCCTCCCTCGTGCATGAAGAGTATATGAAGAAATTGTCCGCGGCAATTTGGAAACTCCATGATTAGCCACAACTATGGATTGATGGGACCGGGGCTAGGACCTGGACCGGGACCCACACATGCCTGAATGGGGTTAGCACCGCACTGCGGGTCCACACACTTACAATTAGGATCGCACGTTCCATAGAACATGACAAAAGGCCCCGTGCCAGGAGGACATTGCATACACTGCATACCACAGGCAGCTACTCCGACGCTCGTATCTCCACCCGTATCACATTCTTCTCCAAGAGAATTGAAAGGAATTCCATCCCCGCAAATTCCTGAACCAGGACCTGGACCCGGAATACTTGGAGGCAGGGGTGGGCCGGGAGGATAATACCAATTTGTCTGAGACGAAACACTACCTAAAGTATTACCTGACGCATTCTTGGGGCCACCAAAAGGAGTGCAATCTAGTGCACAAATAATATTTTGAGGCGTACTATCTTTACACTCAATCTGCGGAGGAGTACACGCGCCAGGGTCACAGTATTCACATTGCGAAATATTCAAACCATCGCATGAACTTGAGCACGCGCCAATGGAACCATTACAAAGTTGCGTTCCCCCACTGGCAGGATCCAAAAAATAATCTTCACAATCAATATCTTTGATGTTGGGACCATCGCAGACTTCTCCAGTGTCAATGTCAACAATATAGTTTCCGCAAACAGGAGAATAAGTCCCATCAAAATAGGTTTTCACGCACGTGATATTAGTAGTAATCGTTGAAGTAGTAGAATTTGCGGAACCATCCACACAATCCCAAAAAACCAAATCGGAACGCGAACCATACAAATTCCAGTTACCCGATGCAGTAGTGGTGCATGCTCCGGAAAAAACGACATAGCTATCATCGCAATATAATTCGCAGGAAGTGCCCGTACAAGAAGCAGACTTTCGCTGGATTAATAATTCGACCTCATCTAAAGTATGACCGAATTCTTGAGGAGTAAAACCAGCGAGAGCCAGACCAATTGCACCAAAAAAAATGAAAATAATAACAAGCGAAGGAATGGACAACCAATTATTTTTCGCCATGCGGAAACACCTTTACGGGATACCGCTCAAAAGACAATTGACTTTTGCAGCGTATGCTTGGTTCTGCAAATGGGACTCATCTTCACACGTCCACGATTTATCATTAGTAGCCGAACCCATAATTCTCCACTGAAAACCATCAGCACTCAAACAACTACCTGAAATCGCAGTATAAACAGTATTTGAATTGGGGGGACTAGGACAAGCAGCAACGCATGGCGCACCATTTACAAGGGCATTACAATTCTGAATAATTACATCAACAGTAATTTCCATCTCATCGGATGTATGACCAAAAACATCCGGAGCAAGACCACTATTGTAACCCACCACCACTCCAGCAAGGGCGACAGCAACTAATATCAACGACGCAAGCGACCATTTTTCATTTTTCATACACGCAGGAGAATTTCTCCGAATATAAAGGTGAAGCCTCGGAGGGTACCGCGGCCGGCGACTTCGGGCCCGATAATGCGATTGGTTCAGATGTGTATCACCGGCTTCGCCCGGCGGAAACGACAGACTACTATCGGGGATTTGCCTGCAAATCCCCATGTAGGCTTTTAATCAAATTTTTTGCAAAAATTTGGTTCAGATGTGGATTAAGTCATCATCCCTTAGTCAGACGGGGTTTACATCATCATTACCGGCAGAATAATGAATAGTCCCCTTGAAATATCCTCCCTTAAATACCCCGGAAACCATGGAAAATAGTAGTATGGTCGTGACGCTTTCACTCTCAACAAAGGAAGTCGAATCCATTATTTCACACATGAACGAATACCCTGCCCTCCCAACGCCATCCAAATATGAATTAGCCCGCTACCAAATGGGAAAAACCATTGTGACTTTTTACACGAGCGGAAAAGTCGTGGTACAGGGAAATAATCCTGAATTAGAAAAAAACGTGAGCGAAAAACTCGTGGAATGGTTGGGAAATGAAAATGATGAACTCGTGTTTGGAATTGATGAAGTTGGACGCGGCGAGCGAGATGGACCGCTTGTAATTACAGGAGTGCTAGGACAACGCAACGCCCTGCGCACGCTGCGTGATTCTAAAAAAACAAGCGACGTGAAAAAGAAATACACGGAAGCAACGGGAAAAAGTTTAATACAAATGAGTGTGGCCATCAACGCGGAAACGATTGACTCGCTACGCAACGCGGGAAAAACAATGAATGATATTGAAGCCAGCGCGGCGCAGCACATGCATCACATGATACAAGAATTTTTTCCAAATTCAATTACCATCATGGATGGGCGCGCACTCAAAAAAGGAATGAAAGGAATTGTATTCCAAGAAAAAGCCGATGATAAAGAAGCCAGCGTGAGTGCGGCAAGCATTATTGCCAAACACACGCGAAATGAGAGTGGAAATCATGCCGAACGAAAGACGTGGAAGCGGAACACCCTCGAATAGACCTGGGAGGGGGAGGAGAAAGCAGCCGGAGAGAATCGACTCGATACTCAAACGGGTAACACGGAGAATGGGTTTGCCCAACATGGTTCCTGGGAGCGTACGCTGGAAACCCCCTCGCGCGGGAGTCGAAAGAGAAGTTGAAAAAATAATCCGAAAACGACTGCATTTTCTGCTGCCGGAAAAAGAAATTGATGCAATCATTACTCGACGCAAACCCACCCAAAAATGGATGGTGGAAATCATTGAGGAATTCAACCAGGTTGATCGAAGGTTTCCAAACGATTTGGGGGAAGAAATAAAACGACGCAACGCGCTTAAGTTGAAATTTGATGACACTGGAACAAAGACACTAGAAGAAATGAGGGTAATGGCCAAAACCGCTTCGGAACCAAATACGTTTTTCTTTTCTAAAGCCAGGAGCTATTTACAGGCACAGCAATTTATTTTTGAAAATGAAAGCGCCATTTCCATTCGAGAATTTGTAGTAGAAACGAGAAAAAATAAAGGAAAATTCACCCGAGCAGCATATTGGAGCATTTTGAGGTATATTCATGACTGCAAAATTAGTGCAGAAGTAACCCGAGAAATATTAGGGAACCCAAGATATTTGCGAATATGGGCAGAGGATCAGTTTGCAGAACTCAGACAAAAATAATTTCTAACAACCTAAACGAATGAAACGCCTTTCTTCAATTTCGCTAATTGCTCCTTCGTGAGTTTAAAGCGTTTAACGTTTTCCCCAATCAACGCACTTCCTCCATACGGGTCGAGCACGCGCACGGTGAAAGGGAGTTTTCCCGCTTTACAAAGGAGGAGTTTTTCCATCACTTCTTCCGCATTTTTACGTGTCACACCAGCGTTGGAACGAATGAGCATGGATAACACATTCTCCACACGTTCTAACAAACCCTCCATGTTGGTAAAGAAACCCTCGGACAAGGCACCGGGTTCTAATAACACTCCCAACTCGGGAATTTCCACCGTTCCAGAGGAGTTGCGAATTAGTTTGGTGGACAAATCGCGCTCGTGTTTAATGTGAACCTCATACCCACTGGGTTCGCGCACCTCCACACTCATAACATCGGACCACTTGAAACCGCAGTGCGTACACACAATGGTTTGTAGTAAAATCTGACCAAACAAGGGAACGGTTTCAGGGACTTGAACAATGGTCGCAGACTTTTCACATTGAGGACAGGATGTTTGCACCGTGTAATAATTGTCTGAGTCTGAAACGGCTTTCTTTCCACTCATACTTTTTTCCCTTTTTTACGCACAACACGAACCGGAGGCGTTTGAACCCATGTGGAATCATTATTAGTATTTTTATCATCCACAAACTCGGACGCGGGATTTAATCCCAAGTGCTGAAACAAATTCTCCACATCTTTCTCTACCTTTTCCACGCGAGAAAAAAGAAGGGAAATTTTTTGATTGGATGAAAGAATATGCGCATCGAGTTTAGGATGCGTTTGCGCTTCCACCGCAGCAATAGGAACTGTTGAAGGGGGAACGAATGAAACGACCACATTCCCCGAGCGTGATTTGCGGGGAAGAAAGGATAATCCTGCGTTGGCCAGCGCGAGAAGAATGACTAATCCAAACAAGATGAGCGTGGAGTCCATATCCTATTTTCCTGCGTGCGAGTTTAAAGAAAGATGAGGAAAAAAACGAGAAAAAATGCCCTGTTGGGCGTGCGCCACGTCTTTGATGGAAACATTTTTGATTTCCGCCACGCGAGAGGCTACACGCGCCACGTACGCGGGAGTGGAGGGAACACTATCATAGGGAATCGGAGAATCAGTTTCAAGTCCAAGCAATTCCAATGGTTGAGCGTCAATGAACTTGTCCACGTGAGGAGAATTAAGAATAGTTGGACCCACCGTGCACACCCATTTATTTCGAATAATTAATTCTTGTTGTTTTTTGTTGCCATTAAACCAGTGCAAAATAACTTTTTCGGCGCGCCAATCAGACAGCATATCTAATGCTTCTTGTTTCGCATGACGCGTATGCACTTGAATGAGTTTATCATGCTCAAGTGACCACTCAATAAATCGTGCAAACACTTTTTTTTGCAACGCACGTTGAGCATCTGTTTTCCCATACAAAAAATCCAATCCCGTTTCACCCAAATAAGGAGCGGATTTTAGTTTAGGAACATATTTTTTCAACACGGATGGAGCTTTTTCCTCGCTCAACAGGATAACATTCTCGGGATGCCAACCCAACCCCACGATGGCTTCGGGATAATCCGTGGAGCGCTGGACGAAAGAAGCATAGTTTTCCAAATCGATACTATTCACCAACCAACGCACAACGTGGGCTTTTTGGGATTCCAAGGAGGCCACTGCTAACGCAGGAGAGTCCAAAATATGCGTGTGAAAATCAATCCAAGAGGGCATGTATAGGCTTAGGATTTCCTGCCTATTTTAAAGCCATTCCTTGGGAAAAGAACATATGAACACGAGCGAAAATACCCTCTCAACGAAGGAAAAACACGGACACCCTCCCAACAACGCCCCTCACGTAAACGAGGCGCATACGCACCCCCACGCCGCGAACACGCACGCATCACCTGCCAAGAACACCCCCGCACGAGCATGGATGATTGGAGCATTTGTTTTAGTTGTCGTGTTGCTCGTAGGATTTCTCATTTTCACCAAAATGCAAAACACGAATACCAGTCCGCCCGCCGAAAAAAGCGTGGAAGTCAAACTCCTCGTGGATGCCTCGTGTGAATTTTGCCCGAAGACGAATACTATTTTATCAAAGTTTGATGAATCCAAAATAACGTATACCCTATCAACGATTGACATGCACTCCGAAGAAGGACAAAAAATCATCCAAGATTTTGAAATAGAATACGTTCCAACCGCACTCGTTAACGTGGTGGGGTTGGACCAGAATAGTACGGTGCAAGCCGCGCTGCAAGGACAATTCATCAAGGACCCATTAAAAATAAGGAAAGGATGGATTATTGTCCCCGAAAAATTCTTGGACAAACAACCCAAACTATTAACATTTGTCAAAAAACCCGAAACATGCACGCTCAACGAGGGAAAAATAAAGATTGACGCGCAACTCGATTTTGGGGATTGTAAACCCTGTATTAATGCACACATCATCCTGCAACAAATGCTCAGCAAATACACGAATGTGTATGTGGATTATGACCCCATCATGTACGGACGCACAACGTTGAAATCAATGGGAGCAGCATTATTCGCCAACAAAGGAGCGGTGTGCGCGGAAGAATTAGGATACTTGAACGAATATGCGGAATGCAATTATTTCAACTCGCAATTCCACGGAAACTTGGACATGAATTTCATGAAAGCATGTGCACTCGACGCAGGAATGAGCAAGAACACCATCAACAACGAATTTGTTCCCTGCGTGAGCGACATTAATGCGTCTCCTGCGGAACAAACACTCATCAACAATACGAAAACCATGCACGCGTGGAACCCACTCAAGTATACGCCATCGTTCGTGATTGATTGCACGTATGCGTTCGTGGGACAAAACAGCTTAGAACGAAACCTCTGCTCGATTCACCCCGAATTAACAGGTTGTGCAGAAGTGTTAGAAGAAGCACGAAAACCAATGGTGGAAAACACTATTCCAACGGATGAGAATACGAGCATTTCAGACACGAATGCCATTATTTCCGTCGCGGATACGAATTCCATTTAAGGGAAACGCCACACGCTTACGATTGTATGACCACGAACGTCTCCATTGAATTCGCCAATGCGCAAGCCAAATATGATCAGGCACGCACACCAACCGAAAAGCTCGCAGCATTAGAAGAAATGAAGTCTCATGCCCCCCAACACAAGGGTGGAGAAGCATTGAAAGGAGAAATCAACTCCAAAATTGCCAAACTCAAACTCGAATTAGAAAAAGACAAAAAACAAGCCGCAAAAAGAGGAGGCGGACCCACGCTCAGCGTGAAAAAGGACGGAGTCGGACAACTCGTTTTAGTCGGATTACCCAACGTGGGAAAATCCACTTTTTTTAACGCAGTAACAGGGCTATCAACGCCGGTAGGGGATTGGGAATTCACCACCAGCAAACCAGAAATTGGAATGGTTGATTTCAAAGGAGCCAAAATTCAACTCGTGGACTTGCCCCCAATCGTGGAAGGATCGAGCGAGGGAAAAGTCAATGGAAAAGAAATACTATCCGTGGTGCGCAACGCGGACGCAATCATCATCATGGTAAACGTCTCAACTCAGGACGAGGATTGGAGAATCATTTCAACGGAACTCAAAAACTCAGGAATTTTACTCAACCGAAAAAAACCAAATATCAAAATCACCGCGACCACATTCCCAGGAATATCCATCACGGGAAAAGAATTCCTCAAAATACCCATGGAACAATTCGTGAACTTTTTGAAAACAATGGGAATGCACAACGCGCAAGTCATTCTGCAAGAAAACACGACGCTTGACACGGTCACGGAAGCACTGGATGAAACCCTCGTGTACAAGCGAACGATGATTGTATACAACAAAGGACGACCCACGAAACGAGTAGACGCTGGGGAAAGTGCCATGCACATCGCATGGGACGTGAACAATCCACGACCGCAGGAAATGGCCGATAAGTTGTTTGAAGTGTTGGATAAAGTATACGTTTACACGAAAAAACCCGGACAAGAAGCAGCCAAACTCCCATTGGTGGTGCCCAAAGGAGCCACGGTACTGGATGTGGCGACGCAGGTGCACAAAGACATTGTGCAAAATCTCAAATATGCCAAGATTTGGGGCAGCGCCAAATTCGAAGGACAGCGCGTAGCCAAAGATTACATTGTGCAGAACGGCGATGTAATCGAATTCAATTGGTAAACGCCATTATCCATCTGGCGGGTCGGTGTAGAGTTATTGCTTCGCAATAACTCGTTTGTATGTAATAATACAGCAGAAAACTATGATTCATCAATAGGTTTTGGTTTCAACTGCGACCACGCGAAACGAACAATCAAAATAAAGGCAAGACCACCCAACACTAATGCCGCGCCAGAAACAAGATTTTGTTCCAACGCAGAAGAAGAGCTCTCACGAACGCCATCATTCACCACTTGCTTCGCAAAACCCTTTGCTTTCTCCCCCAAATCTTTAGCGGTGGAATATTGCCGCTTAGCAAACGCATTTTCGGCACTCTCCCATGCTCCACGCAAATTTGACAACGCGGATTGATTCACAAACAACTCGGCGTTGGACGAATCCAACAATGTAATCGCCGCATTTTCCAATGAAAAAAAATTCGTGGCGGTTTTGAATGATTTATCCTCTCCATACAATACGTTATAGGCTGCGACTCTCAACACGCGCAAATCCAATTCGGCCTCCAATGCACTTGCTTTCGTGGGCAAGGAAGCATACTCGGTGGAAACACGCTGCGCATTATCCGCAGAAACACTCGTATACGTACTCAACGCCGAGGAGAGCGATTGATTGCTTCCTAAAGGAGAGAGCAAACCCAACAATTGGGACTTCTCCTGCGCATCAATCGTATTGAGCGTGGCAATCTCATTCTTGACCGCCGAAACCATATTATCATACTCGGCAGCGGAATCCTTCAAATAACTCATACGATCAAACAAGTCCGCATACTCATCCGGGAGGGAGAGGGCATCATCCACCGTAATAGAAACATTAAACAAACTCGTTTCACGCGCAGACAAATCCTGAATTGATTTTGAAGCGGAACGAATCTCCGTAGAAATCGTAGCGAGTTTTCCTTTCAACGAAGAAATAGACAATTTCAAAGAAGAAGAGGGGACTGTCTCCGCGACAATATCCACATCAAACTGTTCATTATCCACCGCATTAGCCAGCTCATCCAAACTATTACTCGTGGTAAGAGAAACCAACCACGGAACACCTGTTTTAATCACGGCAAGACGCTGCACCAAATAGTTTGCAGAAATAACATTCGTACGCAACACGGATTTAGGAACTAAAACACCATCCTTATCCGCGAGAGGAACAATGGTGCGAATCGCATCATTCTGCAACACGGAAACAAGCCAGTATTTCACTGCCCCATTCATGAGGGGCAATGACTTGTACACGACCGCACGCTCGCCTTGTTCCAAATAATTGCCAATCGCCACCGCATTCTCTGCATCAATTCCCTGGAGCGCCAATACGCTCGGAATGAGCAAAATCGCTAGGATAATGACTAAAATTCCCTTCATATGCGCCGAAAAACCCCATTATAGGTTATAATTCCTCGCGTTCACCTATTGAGTGACCGGGGTCATAGTGTAACCAGGTATCACGGGAGCCTCCAGAGCTCTAAATCAGGGTTCAAATCCCTGTGACCCCATCGAGGGTTTCGTTCCTCGAACCCGATGTAGACGGGTCCACACGGGGACCCGTCGTTTGACGCGAGTTTATCAAATTTTTTTCTCGCCTCATATTTTTTACAAAAATTTTCCCTAGCTATTTAATCGTTCCGCGCGACGTTTCGCGGATGGCACGGATATACTTGGACGCAAACGTGTTCATCTCGTATGTTAAACAAGAAATGGGATGGGATATTCGAGGATTATTTATCGAAGCGAAAGAGTTTTTGATTCGCGTAAAAGAAAAAAAAGACACCATCATTCTTTCTGATCTTTTTTTCTACGAAGTAAGAAAAAAGACCCGAATGGAAATAGAAAGTATTATTGGGGTCTTTCAATCCCTTGGAATTGAACATGAAGTAGTCGAATTATCAGCAAAGTTAAACTTAACGGAATACGAACGAGCAGGAATTCACTATCCTGATTCACTCCACGTTGGAATAGCAGTGTGGAAGAAATGCGACATCATCGTCACATTTAATATCAATGATTTTTTGTCGGCAGCAAAATGGATTAAGGCTATTCAACCAAGTTATTATTAATCGCGAGCCCGTCTCTTTTCCTTCATATATTCATCGGCAATTTTGATACGCTCTTCACGCGTGAGTAAACTGCCATCCCAACCTTTCGCCAATGCTTTCTTGCCAAATTCACGAAACACTTCGTGCACCAGTTTCCTATTCGCTGCACGTTCATGCCATTCCAAAATTGCCTTACGAATAGCATCCTTCAAAAACTCCGAACGAGACGAATAGGAACCCGAAACAGCAATGGCCTCATCAATCTGCTGGACAAACGAATCTTCGACTTGAACGGAAAGCATCTTCATGTTAGTAATAGGCTACTAATGGGTTAATAATTAGAACGGGAAAAATTGAGATTTCCCCCGCTCATCAATCGGTATTGAACGTCTTGTTCGCTTTGGCAAACTCACCGTCTTTGCTGTTAACGGTAACGTCAATAGTGTATTCGCCACCTTGGTCAATTGATTTCAAAATCAATAACGTCCCATCGTCCGTTTTTCCGGGTTCCAAACTGAATAACGGAAGCGACCTATTTTTCCCAGAATCAATCAGCAAGGTCTTCTTCTTGATAGTGTAGTCGTATGTCAAGTCCTTGAGATATGTCTCTCCCGTATTTTTCAAAGTATATTTTACCCCTGAAATAGTCCCATATCCACCAAATGAACTTGATGTAAAGGATGCATCCACCGAATCAATAGAAAATTCTCCAGAAGGAACCAGCATTCCAATCAAAGAAGCATCTACCAAATAGACAAATTTAGTCGATGAAAACATTCCGATGCTCAACACCACTTTTAACTGTGATGCATCATCCGAGAAATCAGCCAAACAAACGTATCCTTCGCGCGACGCTCCCGGAAATAGATTAGACGAGTCATATTCATTCGGGCAATCCGAGTATTCTACTTCATATTGATTGCCTTTATCATCCAACACGACCGTACTGTTCAAGTAGTCATTTTCTTCATCATCTCCTTCATTCGTAACTTTGACATAGAGTCCGAGACAAGTACCATTAGAACCACAATTGGGGATACGAGCCACTTCCGTCAATTTCACCTGCAAACCACTCTTAGTAGATGCCGTTTCTCCAATCACGTAGGAATCCTTGACGTTTGGTTCGGCAGGTACCGACCCGGGAGCTTTTTGAACTGGCGTTTCACCGGATAAAGGCGCGGAAATGTCCCCGCGAGGAGTCTCACTTGTACAACCAGAAAGTAAAACTAGCCCCACTAAAAAAAAACCTATTACTATTTTTGCATTCATTTTTTATCCTCCTTTTTTTTCTTTTTCTTTGTGGATTCTGATTCATCATCTGACAATGTATCGCCTTTCAACACGCCAAGTCG
>VGJJ01000032.1 GCA_016867455.1 Candidatus Iainarchaeum sp.
AATTTGACTCCCACTACTTTGGGTGTGTTTAAGAAAAAGGGTCCGCCTCCCATGGCAACAGCGACATCGAGTCCGCCGGCTCCTATCGCGAGTGCGCCTATTCCCCCATCCGTGGGGGTGTGGGAGTCGCTTCCTAATAGTGTTTTTCCTGGTTTTCCAAACCTTTCCAAGTGTACTTGGTGGCATATTCCATTTCCTGGTTTTGAAAATAATATTCCATATTTTTGGGCCACGCTTTGCAAGTATTGGTGATCATCCGGGTTCTCAAATGAGGTTTGGAGCATGTTATGATCAACGTATGAAACGCTCAACTCGGTTTGTACTTTTTTTAGTCCCATGGCTTCAAATTGCAAGTATGCCATGGTTCCGGTGGCGTCCTGCGTGAGGGTTTGGTCTATTTTGATGCCTATTTCTTTTCCCGCGCTCAATGTTCCTTCCATTAGGTGTTTTTGGAGTATTTTTTGGGTAATATTCATCATCATGAGTGTTTCACCTCAATAGAAACAGGCCATAAACCCATTATGGTCTAAATCATTTTTATGCGTTCGCAAAAGGAACCGGGTTAACTCTACTTATCATTAGTTCAATACTCGTTTTGTCCATTCCCATTTTTCCTTTTCCCGCGACGTGAATGATTTTTCCAACGATTTCCTTGTCCGCGCTTCCTTTGTCCATTTCGAATACGCTCAATAGTTCTTCTTTGTTTTTTCCATAAAGTGAACAAACTTCATTTTCAAATGCCACGGCACGAATGGGTTGTGTTCCATCATCCACGATCACGGATGCTAACAGTCGTGCTTCTATTTTTCCTTCGGCCATGCAAATAGGGCACGTGGTTTCTCTTTTTTGGAGTTTTCCTTGGCACGATAAACATCTAACATAGTATCCTTTTCCCGGCAGCACGTCTACGATGTGTGCGTCCGTTTCCACGAATCCATTCTCTTTTAGTGTTGAAAATTCTCCTGTGCGTGTGCGTGCATTGGTTGAGTTTGTGCGCGTGCTATTTTCAATGGTTTCATTTTCCGTGTTTTCAATCGTATACGTTCCGTTGTATCCGAGTGATAATTGTGTTTGATTATTGAAGCTTCCCACGCGTGCATTCGTTAAGTTGAGCGTGCTTCCCGCGCGTAATCCTTTTTGGAGTGCTTCTTCTGCTTGTTCATTCCAGAAAGTAAAGAGTGCTTCTCCCGTGTCGTCCGTTAACCTCGTTGAGAGGTATTTTCCTTCTTTTCCATTCTTCGTGTATGTTTTCAATTTGTCCACGTATTTGGCGCGGACTTTCACATCAATATTATTCATTCCCATTTTCAACTCGTTGAGCGTCAGTGTTTGGTGTGGTTTTTCAAACAATGGGAGCGTGACATTGAGTTCTTTGCTCAATAATACGAGTGCTCCTTGCTCTGTTAATAGTCCGGAGAATTTTTCTATTTTTTGAGTCATTTTTTCGCGGATGTTGTTTTCATCAAGGCCGCTTTTTTCGGATAATTGTGCGATGAGCAGTGGAACATCCTGCGTTGCAATGGGTGCCATTCACTCATTATGTTTTTTCACCTATAAAATAGCACGCGAGTATTTGTTCCATTATTTCATTCTCATTCACGTAAATCGTGTTTTCAGTGTACCTCATGCTTTTTATTTGTACGCGGATTACTAGTTTGAATGTGGGAAGAGATTAGTGAAAATATTTACGCCTCATTCGGCACGGAAACGGCCGCTCATGCGTATTTGATTGTGGGCAAAAAGGTTGCGTTGATTGACTCTGGTTTAGCTTCTTCTTCGCGTCAATTGAAAGAAGGCCTCACTTCCGTGGGTTTGACTCCTAAGGATGTTTCCTATATTTTTCACACGCACGGTCATGCGGATAATTTTGCGTTGGATTATTTGTTTCCCAAATCCGAAGTCTGGATGCATGCCTCCGATGCGACGTATGTGAATGCGCGCGACCACGTTTTTGCATTAACGCAGAGTCTGAATGTTCCTGTCGTAAAGTGGCCCAATATTCAACACACATTCGTAGATAAGCAAGTGTTTGATTTGGGTAATTTTTCGATACAAACTCTTTTTACTCCCGGCCACACGAAGGGAAGTGTTTCCTTCATGGAGACCACCAAGAAGTGGTTGTTTTGCGGGGACGCATTGTTCTCCACTGGTTTAGGGAGATGGGACTTGGTGAGTGGTAACAAGCCCCAAGTTATTTCTTCTGCGCGCAAGATTTTGTTTTCTTCTCCCAAAATGATTCTTCCCGGTCACGGTCTTCCCATCAAAGCGCGCGGTTCTGCGTCTATTGCACGTCAATTGGAACGTTTGATGGTGGAAGAAGTTCCTGAAGCGTTTTGGTAATTTTTTACGTCATCTTCACGTTTTTGTTTGGGGACATTGACGAAGCCCATTGTTTATATTCCCTCTTTATCCTCTTCTTTTCATGCCTATGCACACGCACCCGAATGGTACGATTTCCAATGGCGTTAAATCATTTCCCCACGCCCCGCAATTGGGTAAAACCTATCACGCATTATTAGAGCAATGCCGCTCATCCCCTGGTCACGTTTTTGTGGTCATTGACCCTCCCGACCACACGCCAGAGCAAGTGAAAGAGATTGCCCGCGCCGCGGATCGTGCGGGTGTGTCTGCGTTTGCCGTTGGAGGAAGTCTGGGTGCGCAGGGAAAGTTGTTGGATGATTGTATTGATGCCATCAAATCGGTTTCTCAAAAGCCCGTGATATTATTTCCGGGAAACATTGCTACGCTTTCCCCGAAAGCCGATGCGGTGTATTTTATGAGTTTGTTTAACTCGCATGATCCCTATTGGATTTCCGGTGCACAAGTTTCTGCCGCCTATCCGGTGAATAAGATGCACATGGAAACCATTGGCACCGCATATTTGGTGTACGAACCCGGTCAAGCGGTGGGTTGGGTCGGGAGTGCTAAACTTCTCCCGCGCGGTATTCCTTATTTAGGGGCCGTCAATGCGCTTGCGGCTCAAATGCTGGGTTTTCAACTCATTATTATGGAGAGTGGAAGCGGTGCCCCGAGTTGCGTTCCTCCGGAGTGTATTGCGGCGGTGCGTAAGCTTGTTCACATTCCCATTGTCATTGCGGGCGGTGTGCGTACACCCGAATCGGCTTCCGCGTGCATTGCGGCGGGCGCGGATGTTGTTCATGTAGGAACCAGTATCATGAAAGCCGCCGAGGGCTCCGTTGAAAAAGCAGAACAATTGATGCGTGAATTGGTGGCCGCGTGCAAGCGTGCGGGTAAAGAGCGCGCGGTTTGATAGTTTTACTATTTTCTACTTTTTTTTCAAGTTACAAACTTTCGTAATAATTTTTCAGTAACAACGCGTCCTTTTCTTGTCCCGGGCATTCCGTGATGCATATTCCCCCCACATTGAATGCTTTGAAGCTTTCCGTCATGGCTTTCCAGTTGAGCGTTGATTCGTTTGAGTCAAAACTTGTATGATAACGTTCTCCTTTTTCGGTGAATGTGATTCCGCAGCATTGGATGTGTAAGTCTTTCAAATAATTTTGGTCGAATTTTTCAATTTTTTCTAGAATGTGGTCGAATTTTTCTCTGGTTGTGAGTGAACCGTTGCTGGTCGCGTGGGCGTGTCCAAAATCCATGCACCATCCTCCCCTTGTTTCGTGTGCAATATTCATGACTTCTTCTAATGATCCCCACTGACTTAGCTTGCCGGCAAATTCGGGGGCGATTTTTATTTTGATTTGTTGAGCGTCCAGTTTTTCATAGATTTGGTTGCATGCATTCACAATTTTTTCTTTAATTTTTTTACTTTCATCTGCGTGTCTAAACGCGGCGTGCACGGCTACGCTTTCGGCTCCGCATAATCCACCCATTTTGCATGCGAGATATAATCGTTCAATGCTCGCATCCATTGTTTCTTTTTTGGCCGCGTTCAAGTTGATGTAATAAGGTGCGTGTACACTCAAACGAATGCCGGCTTTTTTTCGCGCTTCATTTACTTCGCGTGCTTTGTTTTCGTCCTTGATGTATACGCTTTGCACGAATGCCAGTTCCATGGCCTCTAACCCTAATTCCTTGATTGTTTGGATTCCTTTTACAAGTCCTTTTCCTTCCGCGGCGAGTGGTATTCCCGAGGGCCCAAAATCCAGTTTTCGGTTCATACCTGGTTAAAGTACGTTAATTATTATAATCTCCTGGTCCTATTCTCTCTTATGCCTCGCTTATCCTTGCTTCAACCTCAGGAAATTGAGGTTTTCTTCATTCTTCCCGCATTGCGGAGAGATTTGGCTAAGACCATGAAAGAGCCCTTCCTTCATTTGGACCAAAAGTCCATTGCTAAACGCTTAGGCATTACCGAACCCGCTGTGTCGCAGTATTTGAACAACAAGCGCGCCACCAAAGTGGTTTTTTCCCCTCATGTGCATGGTTTAATCCGTGCGGCTGCACCCAAGATTGTGGATGATGTCTCGTTGATTCGGGAGACCCAGTTCTTGTTGAGTGCCGCGCGTGAGGAGTTAGTCGCGTGCAAAGTTCACGAGGAATTGGTTCCCGCGTTAAAGGGTTGTAAGGCCTGTCATGAGGCTAAGGGTCCTACGGTTTTCAGTGTGAAATAATTTTTTGTTATTTTCATGCGTCTTAATAATCTCTTTCTCCCGTTAAACATACATGCCTCGTAAACCGGTTCCTTCGGATGATGCCGCGATTATTTCTCGTCGCTTGAAGAAGCCTCACGCGAGTGTCAAAATTCCTTCGTTTGGCCTCATGGATTTTTGGGTCATAGTAGATGCGTCTCTTGAGAAAAATAAGATTAGTGAGTTTGGTTTTGAAACGGATGGGGGAGAAAAATTCGCGGCTATTTTGACGCAGGGTTTTTCCTATTTTATTGGTTTAACTCATGATGAGTCAGAGGTTTTTTCGCTTGAAATGTTTCTTCGAAAGTTTGAAGTGAGTGCGGATGATCGTGTTCTCGTGGAGCGTGCGTATCATTGTATTAAAGATGTTATTTCCCGCTTGCCCTTTGATGATCCGTTATCCAAAGCTATTGGCAAACTATCCCATTTCCGTGATGAGTTTCCATTAGGATACATGGGTGCGGATGATGAAGATTAATCACTATTTTTCGTGTTTATTTTTTTCTTTTCTCGTTTGTATTTTTTCTTAAATTATTGTTTTTTGGGATTTCCTATTGTTTCAAAATAAATTTTTTCTAATGCTTCCCTTGTTGAGAGTGTGGGTTTCCATCCTAATTTTCGGGCTTTCGTTGTATCATATTCGCGGTGCTTGAATAATCGTTTCACGTGCGCGGGAATGAGTAGTGGTTTTTTACGTGTTAAAAGTCCTTGCAGTGCAAACACGTGGCTTGCGGCCATTCCTAAAATGGGCGGGATGCTTCCTGGTTTTTTTACTCCTTCTATTTCTGCAATCATGTCCACGACTTCTTTGAGCGTGTGCGTTTCTTTTTCGGCGACAATATAGTCTTCGTTATACGCGTCCTCGTTTCCCACACACCGTACAATAAATTCGATTAATTCTCCCACTTCCACCATTTGCCACGCGTTTTCTCCTTTGCCAATGAGGGGTAGGCCCTTTTTTACGGTCTTGAATATTTGTTCCCAATACGTGTTTGGTCCCATCACGAGTGCGGGTCGAATGATGGTTACGGGAAACACTTCCTGCATTCCCCACACGCGTTGTTCGGCTTCGTATTTGCTTTTTTCATACGTGGTAATGGGGTTGGGCTTGCTTTTTTCATTCAATTTTTCGTGGGTGTCGCCGTATACTCCTACGCTGCTCAGGAAGATGAATTGTTTCACGTCATTTTTTTCGGCAGCGTGTAGCATGTTTTGGGTTCCTTCCACGTTCACGTGCCAGATTTCTTCCGGTGATTTTGTCTCATCCAATTCTGCCGCTGCATGAATAATCACATCCACGTGTTCGCTGGCTTTTTCACAGTCCGTTGAGCGTGTGATGTCCATTCCCATTTCTTTGGACATTTGCACGGTGGTGTGTTTTTCGCCTAGTTTTCGTACGAGGCGTTGGCCAATCATTCCTTTGCTTCCCGTGATGAGTATGCGCATATCCTTATCACGCTCGCAATACTATTAAAGCACTCCCGGGATGAGTGGGGTAATCCACTCTGGATACATGTATACGATTATTATTCCCGCGAACAGGAATGGGGCGAATTTGGGGAGGTTGCGATACACGGGAATCGTGTGAAAATTCATGTGTTGGAGTCTTATTTTGTCACTCGTTCCGATCAGATTGGGGATGTTTTTTCCCCATTTTTCTTTTTCCTCGGGTGATAGGTGTTCGATCGCCAGCACTTCATCGTCTTCTAACTCATTTAGCGTAATGCGTTTCAAGAAGGAGTGTTCCTTAATCTCTTCTTCTAGTGCATAAAAAATAATTCCCGCGAGCATGGCGATACTTAACACGACAATCGTTTCACTTGACCATAACCCTTGCGTGAACACATAATACATTACTCCGGCCACTGCCGCTCCCATCAATGCTGCGGATTTTTTTCGATTATTTTTCCAGTGTATTTTTTTTCGTGATAAAACAAACATTCCCGTGTAGTAGATGCTTAATCCTAAACACGCGAGGAGGGTTCCTACTAATAATACTGCAAATGGGAAAATCATTCCATTGAAGGTGGGTTGTATGAGTGCTAATCCTGCGAGGAGTTTGATGTCTCCTCCCCCAATTTTTCCTGTTTTGTACGCAAATAATCCTATTCCATAAATCCCTGCTCCTAAAACTAAACCAAGCCATTGTCCAGTCATGAGTGACAAAATAATTCCCAATCCGATGAGGGGGTACGTAATGTAATCGTAAATATATCCTGTTTTCCAGTCCGTGTAGGCGGCAGCTGCTCCTGCTATCATGTTGGCAGCAAATTGGATTTGTTCAACAACCATTTTTTTTCACCTTTCATTGTTTTTTTTTCTTATCGTAACTTAATCTTCTTTGGTTTTTGAAACCCTTTCATGAGTTTCTGCATTCCTTTGGGATTTTTCAGTTTTTCCTCGTCTAAGTTTTTGAATTGTCCCATCATTTTTTTCAATTGTCGATAGTGTTTCAATAGGTCTCTCACGTCACTCTCGTTTGTACCGCTTCCTTTGGCAATGCGTTCAATTCTACTGGTTGTGAGTACTTCCGGGTCTCTTTTTTCTTGTTTGGTCATGGAGTCCATCATGCTTTTGTATTTGTCTAGTTTTTCTTCTCCTACTTCTAATTCGTGTTTGGGGATGTTCATTCCGAATCCCAGCATTTCTGCAATTTTGGATAGTGAACCCATTTTTCGCGTACTTTCAAGTTGCGTGTAAAACGTTTGCAATGTAAATGGTCCCTCGAGTGGGTTTTCCGTGTTTATGTTTTCTATTTTCAAGTCTTCCATTTTTTCGAGTAATCCTTTCAAGTCTCCATATCCCATGACGCGGGAAAGAAACCGGTCCGCGTGGAATGCTTCTAAATCATTTATTTTTTCTCCCATTCCGATGAAATATACCGGTGAATGCGTGGCGCGGCACGCGCTCAATGCTCCTCCTCCTTTGGCACTGCCATCCATGCGTGTTAATACGACTCCATTAACCCCCACTGCGTCGTGGAATGCGCTCGCTTGCTTCTTGGCTTGCTGTCCCACATCTCCTCCCAATACTAACCATACATTCTCGGGTTTCAGTATAGCGTGAATGCGTTTCACTTCATCCACGAGTTCAGGGTCAAGGGCACTTCTTCCTGCAGAGTCGACAATAATCGTGTGCACTCCCTTGCTCATTAAATCTACAATTCCTTGGCGCACAACAACGGATGCTTCTTTCTCATTTCGGTTGGAATAGAACTGTACTCCCGGGAGTTGTTTTACGAGTTGTTCCAATTGGTCCACGGCCGCCGGCCTGAATGTGTCGGCGGCAATAATTCCTACTCTCAACCCGCGTTTGCCATAATAGTGTGCGAGCTTCGCACACGTGGTGGTTTTTCCGCTTCCAAATAATCCTACTAGTAAAATGCTCGTGGGTTTCTCCGGAGCGGCAATGGTTTTTCCGCCTAATACGTCTACGAGTGCATCATACGTTAACGAGATGAGGTGTTCTTTTCGTGTGAGTCCTTTGGGGATGGTTTCGGCGAGTGCGGCGCTTTCGAGCTGCTTGCTCAAACTTAATACGGTTTCAATGTCCACATCCGCGGATATGAGTGCGCGTTGCAATTCTTTCGTGAGTGTTTTCACACTCTCTTTGTCCACTACTTTCAGTGTGGAAAATGCGTCAAATGCCTTGCGTAAATTCTCTCCAAAACCCATTCGAATCCATTACTTTTGTAGTAGGCAATTCTTTTAACCCGGCCCCGCTAAAAGGCTTTTTTAGGGCATTTTTTAGCATATTTCGCGGTGTTTATCATACATGAATGCCACATCGGCGTGGTGTTTTTTGAGTTCTTTTACTACGTGCGTGTGGATTTCGTTCGAATTCATGTGAGTCTTTTTTTCGGCCCATTTTTTGACGTGTAACGTGACGCTCGCGGCTATTTTTTCGGCTTGTTTCGTTGAGAGTTGTGCGGCGTGGCAGGACTCATACGTGCTTGCGTAAATTTTTCGTTCATCAAATGCTTCCGCGTGTCCGTGTCGTTTGACCACGTGTTGGGCCGTGAATTTTCTCCGCGGGGTTGTTTTTTGTTTTATTTTTTTGATTGCCATATTTTTGTTCACCCGAAGTTTATCGTCCCATTTGAAATCAGGATGAGTAACCATCCCATGGAGATGAGTAATAATCCAATCAACAAGCGCATGTATCCCTTGTTTTCTTCTTTGAATTTTTTGAACTCCGTGACGCGTCTTCCGGCTGCTACTGCGAGTAAAATAACGATGAGCGGCGACACAAAAATAATGTTGTAGAGCACGAGCATCATGAATGCAGTAAAGTCAAAGTATTGAGAAAGTAGGGTGATAATGGCTAAGTAGGGTGCTCCCGTGCAGGGTAATTCTACAGCAGCTACGAATGCTCCGAGGAAAATAACTCCCGGCACGCTCACATTTTCGGCGTACTTGGTTATTTTCTGCGCGTATTGGGGTGGAATTTGGAGTGAGAATCCTTTTCCGTACCAGAAGAAGTCTTTTACTTCCAGTATTCCCGCGAACACGATGAATAATCCTACGGCGATGGAAATGTATTGTGCCACGTATAATGGGATGACGCTCAAAAAGTAAATTAATCCGAGTCCCGCCAAAAAATAGGTGGTGGCTACTGCTCCAATGTATAGTCCGCCAAACCAGAGCATGTCGCGCACGCTCTTTTTCTTTCCCATGAGTACGGTTATCATCAAAATGAGTACTCCGATGGCGCACGGATTAATGGAATCAATTAGTGCCGTGACAACAACTGTTCCTAGGGCGGGGAGGTATGCTTCAACGGCCATGTAGTTCACCTCGATTCAATGCTGCGCGATAACTTGCACACGTTCGCTCTGTTTTTTCGTGGATGGGCCCATACTCAATAATTAGGCAATCCCCTGGGGGCACGTTGGCATAGGGTGCCATGATCGTGTCCAGTCCTTCTGGGTAGGGCAATTTTTCTTGCGTGTATTCCCATTTTTTAGCATCCGCGGGATTAGTCACATACACTTTGAATACTTGCAGCGTGGCCGGTTGTCCATTGCAACTCCCTTGCGTGGGTAAAAATACTTCTCCATTCACGCTGGGAAAAGTGATTCCGTTACGTTCAACGTGTCCTCCTACTATTTCAAAAAAATGATGAAAGGATGCTTGTTCCATATACAGAATGGTTCCTTCAATGTGCATGCGTTGGTCATTATGTTCGTGCACTTCCCACGTTCCCACGCGGTTATCAATTCCCGTGGGGTCAATTAAATCGAGTTGGGTGCCGCAGTTCCACACTTCATAATCGGTGTGCCAGTGCACTGGTCCCTGTGTTGGAGAAACCATGTTGGTGTACACGGTTACTGTGGCTAAATACAAATTCGATCCCACCGCTAGTATGGCGATGCTCCAGAATAATATTTTTTTTATTTTTTCTTTGCGCGGTTTTGTTTTGATAGAGTAAGCAACGAGTAAAATTAATCCCGCGGCAGTTATTCCAACCACGTTGTACGCGTTTTCACGCAGGGTTTGTGCCAATTGAATATGAGGTGGTAAATTCTCATCTATTTTTCCCGTGTCTTCCGTCGTGTGTCCCAGTACTAGCGTGGCCAACAGGAGGAGTACTAGAAAAAGCACTCCTTTGGATGGGTTTTTCATTCCAACATTATTTTTTTCATCTTTATAAGCGTTTATTTAACGCCGTTTTTCCGTGTTGTGCGGATAATATCTTCCCACTCCAAATGCAAATATTCCCAATCCGGCAAAAAATAATAGGATGAGCGGCAGGGCTTCGGCTCCTGTCACTTCTTTTTGGTTCACCGTTGCATCCGTTTGCGTGTGCGGTGAAGAAAAGATGACTAAAAAAATAATTC
>VGJJ01000033.1 GCA_016867455.1 Candidatus Iainarchaeum sp.
AAAAGGCCGGGAGTAACCCCCTTTCATTCCCTCAATAACGCCCATTTAGGGGGTTCTTTTCTCCCCCGTTGAGCGTGGGTCGACTAGGCGGGTTTAAAAGAGTTTTTCGGGGCTTTTGAGTATTACGAACCTATATTGGATATAGAGTTGGATGAAAAGGGGTTTGACGCATGACCAATAAAACAAGACGCCACACGGCTCGGTTTGGAGCCCGTTACGGTGTATCCGTAAAAAAACGATTTGAGGCCGTGGAAGAAAAACAGCGCAAGCTTCACATTTGCCCCAAATGCGGTTTTGAAAAAGTCCAACGCGTTTCAACTGGAATTTTTATTTGCAACAAGTGCAACACCAAATACGCGGGGGGAGCATTTTATCCTCAAACCCTTTCCGGAAGCATTATTGCCAAGATGGTGGATCAGCGCGCATTCACGCCTGAATTGTCCGCAGTGATCGATGCCAACGTGCAGCCCATTGTTCGACCCGTCAAAAATGTTGAGTTGAGCGATGAAGAAAAGATTGATTCATTGATGGAAGAGAAACCCTCCAAGAAGAAAAAGAAAAAGACCGAAGAAGTAGAAATGGAAAACGTTGAGAATAATGCTGAAACACCCGAGGAAGCGTGAAGGATATGGCGTACAAGTGCAACAAGTGTTTGCAGACGTTTGACCAATTGCCTGTTGGGTTGGTTCGCTGTCCCAATTGCGGTAACAAGATTTTCTACAAGGTCCGCGCACCCGTTGAAAAGAGAGTAATTGCCCGCTAATACGTTAAGGGAAAAATGCATGATTACTAAAAAATCCGTGCACGTGATTCGTTCTCCCTTGTGTGCGAGTGCGATTTATACCGCATTGCAGCCTGAAACACGCTCAACGTATGAAAAGCGTGCCAAAACCACGATTACGGTTAAAAATAAACAGTTGGAAATACTCAGTAAAGGACCCCATTTGGCCTACGTGAATGCCTCGCAGCAATCCTATGGAAAAATGGTCGAGTATTTACAACAGTTAAACGTGTAAAGGAGAGAAAGAATATGGCGCAAGACATTCGAGAAATGGTCAATGAGTTTGAGAAGCAGCGACAAACACTCATGAGTGTGAGCATGCAGCGACAACAATTGCAAGCAATCATCAATGGATTAGACATTTCATTGAAAGAATTAGAAAACACGAAAGAGAGTAAAGTCTTCAAGGCTGCCGGAGCAATCCTGGTTTCCCGCGACACGAAAGAAGTGAAGAAAGAGCTCGCGGAACAAAAAGAAAACAATGAATTGCGAATGAAGACATTGAACAAGCAGGAAAAGAATCTCGTGGAAAAGCTTAACACTCTCAAAACACAGATCGAATCCACCGCCAAGTCCCCCGCTTCAACGAGCGGAGACACAACGGTTATATCCTCCAAGAAATAGTAACCCATCATGAGTGGGGACTATTACTCGGAAACCAAACTCCTTCTATCCGCATTACGAGGGAAAAAGGTCCTTTTTCTCTCCCACGCGCGGCCGGATTTAGATACGCTGGCAAGCGCCTACGTTCTTGCGCACATTTTTGGACAACAAGCCTCGTGTACCTGGGGAACATGCGAAAAACTCAACGATTCCTACACTCAACGCGTTTCTTCCTTCACGATTCAACCCAACGTCATCGCTTCCCTTTCATCGTATGATGTTCTTGTTTGCGTCGATTTTCGTTCTCCTGCGCAAGCGGGTCCATTAGTAAACGAATTGAAGAAATTCTCCGGAAACATTGTCATCATTGACCATCATTCTCCTTCCACCAATGAATTTTCGGGTCGCGTGCTCAAACTCATTCATCCTTCGCGTGCATCGACGGCGCAACTCGTTGCCCAATTCGGTCGTGAGTTAGGAGCGGATTTCATCAAACCCGTTTCCGCTGCATTAGCTATGGGTATTCTCACCGACTCGGCCAAATTTACCGTGGCAGACGCAGAAACATTTTCTACGTTTAGTTTCTTATTAGAAAAATCCGGCCAATCCTATGAACAGTTAGTTGAGCGTGCCATTCCCCCTTTAGAAATAGCCGATACCGTGGCCGCGTTTCATGCGCTGCGTCAATCAAAATTGGTGAGCGTGGGGAAATATTTGCTGGCGTCCACGAATGCCCCCTATCACAATGCTCGTTCTGCGAATGCACTCATTCAATTAGGTGCCGACGTCGCATTAGGCATTTTTCCCAGCGATGAGGGATTATTTTGCGCGGTGCGCATTTCCAATCGCGGTCATTCCGTTCTCCAATTAGATGCCACGAAAATTCTCCCCGCCATTGCCCGCGAACACGGGGGAACCTGCGGTGGTCACCCGCGTGCGGCTCAACTAAATCTGCCTCCGTATCTTTCTGAAAATATTATCCTGGACACGTTTACTCATGAATTGCAGCGCCGCGTGAAAAAAATGGATAAGAAGGCGAGTGTAAAAATTTACTAATTCAACTTAACTGTTTCATTCAATCGTGATTATTATTTTTGCTTCGTTTCTTTTTTGGTTGTCGGATTAAACGTAAATAACATTCTTTCCTTTGTGTATCTTTTGCCGCTTGGCTTTTTTGAGTAAATAATGTATCGTGCTTTTGGGCACGCCCGTTTCGGCTTCAATCTCACGCATACTTAGAAAATCTTTTCTCAAATCCGCGATGAGTTTTATTTTTTCTAAATCCACATTTAATGCACGTCCGGGGCGGTGATTTCGTTTCACGTGAATGCGGTGTTTTTGCAACACGTCGCGTGTTTTGGGAGCAAGCCTTTTTTCCACACTCGAAGAGGCGCCCACCATTTCGATTTGAGGGCATTGCTGGATAATCGCCAGCATTTTTTTGGCTGAAATGGGCCTCACGAGATGAACCTCCGTAAGTTCACGTGGAAGCGTGGATACCGGCGTGTGTTCGCGAATGGCGTATTGCATAATCCTTTACCGTAAAGGTTTTGTAAAGCATCTTTATATATCTCGCTCCGCCTCTTTTCTCCCATGCGTTTTCCCCTATGGTGGGGTGGCATAAGGTATGAGGTGAACGACATGAATCGAACCATTTTGTCTGTTTTCGCCCTCGCATCCATTCTTTTCCTTTTTGGAAGTTTGGTCGTGGCTGAAACAGGATCCGGTTCCTCCACGGACGCTGAAAAGTTGTCCGAGAAGGAGCTTAAGGAACTGAAGGCAAAGCAATTGAAAGCAAAGTTGACAACTGCTGTGCAAAAGAAGGAAATAAAAAAATTTGAAGTGGAAAGTATGGAAGCAGTCAAAGCGCGTGCGGAAGCAATAGCTGCTCAGCGTGAAGCGTTTGAGTTGAAAATAAAGAACGTTTCAACACTTCCCGCATGGATAACCGATGATATGAAAAGCGTTTTAGCCGAATTTGGTTTGGATGCTGCGACATTGGAAAAGCTTAATGCTATGTCTGCAACCGAACGTGAAACCGCATTGAAAGAATTGCGCATTCGTTACGAATCTAAGTTAAATGATTCGAGCAAGGCAGAGATTAAACTGCGCCTCGATAAAGCATCTTCGCGCGCAAAGGAAATTGCTGCTGCGTTGAGTTTAGATGGATCCAACCGCTACAAAGCGCGATTGGAGATTGCCATTAAAGTGGCTGAAGAAAATGGCAATACTGAGTTGGCGGCTAAGCTCACGGCGCTCCAAGAGCGATTAGCGGCTAAGAGGGAAATTTCATCTACTGACGCCAAAGAAGTCGATGATTCACTGCTCGAGAATCGCATCGCTGATTTCAAAGAAAAAGCCCCTAAGGCCATTTCCTTAGGTGAGCGGGTGAGTTCGCGATTGGCTGACTTCATTACGCGCCTCGACGCATTAATTGCCGCTCGAGCCGCGGAAGGATTGAATACTTCCCGCTTGGATGCTGGAATGGAGAAATTAACCAACGTCCAATCCCGTTTGGATGAGCAGATTGACATCACTCAAAAGGACTGGGATGCATTTGTGGCCCAACCTTCACGTGACACGTTGAAGGCGGTTCACTTTGATTTGGTTAAGTTGAAAGTGCTTGCTCGCCACGCGCTGCAGGACATGAAAGTCATGCTCCGCTACTACAAGCATTTCTCCGAGAAGAATGGTGCCGACGACGATGCCTATGATGCGTACGATGACTCGTTGACGGATGAAGTAGAATTAGAAACCATCCTCGAAGTGGAAGCCACGGCAGCCGCGGAAACGGTTGTTGGAAGTGCGGATGTGACGGTTGTCACGGATGCCGCCGCGGAAACCATTACCGCAGCGGATGATAATCCCTCTGCCGATGATTTGTCCGGAGAAACGGATGATTCCGGAGTAGATGGCGATGGTGATGGTGAAGATGGTGATGACAATGGAGGCGATGACGAATGAATAAAACGATTCTCCTTGTTGCGCTTTTGTTGCTCGTGAGTGTCATCCTCTCCGGATGCATCCAGAGTAACGCGCCCAACACGAATACAATTGAGAACACGACTCCTACCGTTGAAACCCCCACTGCCCAAAGCGTCGTGGGAGAATTAACCACGGGAACAGGAAACACGTCCTCTGACATTACCACGTCAGACTTGGACTCAATCCAGAATGACTTGGACGAGTTAGACGTCTCCGTCGACGAGTTGTCGGAATCCGACATCTAGTTCGTGTTAAACATCCAGGAAAGGGGCCTCCGGGCCTCTTTTCTCCTTTTTTTCTCTTTTTCAACCAGCAACTTGTTTGGCATGCCCAAAACACAGTATTTTATTCTCTCATTTTTTGCGGTTATACATGAAACGGACTCCTCTTTCGGCCCATTTTTATGGCATGCCCAAAATTCAGGCGGAAACCGCTCCTATTGCCCTTTCCTCGCTAGAAAACCGCATCCTGGAGTATGTTCACGCTCACTGGCCCACTTCCTCCACGGAAGTCGCGGAACTTCTACAAGGAACCCCCCTCGTTACACGGGAGGAAAAGCGCCTGCATTCTTCGCGTATTAGTTATCATATTCAAAAGCTTGTTTCCAAGCAAAAGCTCGTTTCTAAACGCATGGGGAATGCGTTAATCGTCTGGCCGTATGAGGTGGAAGGTTTGCGTGTCATGCACGGCCTGATGATTCCCGCTCACATCAAGGAGCCTTCCCGAGAGGAATGGTAGGCGGTTTGACGTTATGGTTCTCAACAATTTTTTTGATAAATTCATCTTCACCTCTCAACTTCGTTTCAAGGACAATAATTTCTACGTGCTCGACATTCCTTTCGTGATTGTTCCCGTGGATATTCTAATTGGTTTTTCTGAGCTGGACGACCCCACGATTAACAAAGCTGTGTATTATGCGTACAAGAAATCCGCCCTCAAACAACTCATTCCTAAGTTTCAAGCCGGTGCGACCAAACAAAAATTTCTTGATCTCTCTCAAGCTTTTTTTGGTGCTTCTGGTTGGGGTATTTCTAAAAATATTCAACTTGACGAAGTGAATCACCGCGCCGTGGTGGTCGTCACTCATTCTCCTCTCGCGCGCATCCTTCAGGGAAAGGCGCAGCGTCCGGTGGATCATTACACGCGCGCCATTCTTGCCGCCATTTATTCCGCGTACTTTGAAACAAGTGTAGAGTGTGTGGAATCCGAATGTGCCGCGCTGCGCCCGGGCGATTGTACGTTCATCATCAAACCTTTGAACGAGTTCGACTTCACTAAAGAAGAGACGCAGCGCCAATTGAGTTTGAATAACTAAAAAAAACAGTTTACACGCTTATTTTTTGCGATGCATTAAATAATCCGCAAACGCATCAAACATTTTCACGTATTCGGGGGAAAATGCCGGCTTCGCTCGTCGAATCGCGGCTTTTCCTTGCGCATTATATTTTTCGGCTAGTTTTTGCGTGGCCGCAACAATACCTTCTTTGTGCAGCACATTCATCGCCGCATCCATATCCTTCTTCGTGGCTTTTTCATTTCCCAATACTTTCTCAATAATCTTCCACTTATCCTTTGTGAGCATTTCCTTCGCCACAATAACCAAAATAGTTGTTTTTCCTTTTCTCAAATCGCTTCCCAATTCTCTTCCCTTTTCCGCTCCTTTTGTGACATCCAAAATATCATCTTGTATTTGGAACGTGGTTGCGGAATACATGGCGAATTCATCCATGGCTTTTAATCGTTTTTCGCTCGCTCCCGCTAATACGCCCCCAATCTTGAGTGCTCCTCCCAACAATGCTCCCGTTTTCAAATACGCCATGCGCAAATATTGTTCTTTGGTAATTTCCTTCTCGTGCTCATAATACACATCCAACATCTGTCCTAAATTCACTAAGCGATAGGTTTTCTCATACATGTTCAACGCAGACAATTTGCACGCGGGTTCAAATTGGCTGTCCAAAATGGTTTGGGCTCCTAATGAAAAAAGCATGTCCGTGGCAATCATACTCATACTTACCGCGAATCGTGATTTTTCATCCGCGAACAAGTATCCTTTGTATTTTTTCTGCTTGAATTTTTCTTGAAACCATTTTCCCACTAATTCATGCGCGGCAATAATTTCCCTTCGTTCCTTATCCTCGTCCATGACATCATCGAGAATGAGCGAGGCGTTGTGAAAAAATTCTACGCTCAACGAAGGTAAGATCATTTTCTCGTTTTCTTTTCCCCCGCACGCTTGATAGGCGAGCAAGGCGCACACGCTTCGCAATCGTTTTCCTTTTCCTAAGATATAATTCTGCATTGCCGTGTAGTTTTCTTCCGCAATTTCGCTGTTGGCCTCTTTCAAGTCCGCGTGTTTGTGGGCAAAATACTCGGCTAATTGTTCATCCACACGCTTACGGTGGGGTTCAATCGTTTGGGCAAAGTCCATGTTTTCTTCACACCTTTCGGTTTATTAAGAACAAGGCAAACGCGTGCAAAATCTCCTTCGCTTCACTCTCTTTAAGCACACTTTCCACTTCTTTCCAACTTTTTTCCACTAATTCTTTGGCTCGTTTGCGGGCATATTCAATACTTCCGTATTTTTTGATGATTTCAATAGCTTCTAAGATGGTTTTTTCATCGCTTGGGTGGGCATTCAATATCTCGAGCAATCGTTTCTTGTCCTTTTCATTCGCCTTATTGAGCGTATGCAAGACCATGATGGTTCGCTTCCCCTCGTGGATGTCTTCTCCCACTCCCTTTCCTTTGGAGAATTCCTCCCCCACCAAATTCAAAATATCATCCTGGATTTGGAACGCCACTCCAATCGTTTCGGAGAATTTTCCTAACGCTTTTTCTTGTGCCGCGTTGCCTCCTCCTAAAACCGCTCCCATGCGTGCGGCTAATCGTGCGAGTGTTCCTGTTTTGTACGCGCACATCTGCAAATACTCGTCTTCCGAAATGCCATACTTTTGTCCGCGGTGCCAGAGGATGTCCATTCCTTGTCCAATGTGCACATTCATCATTTCTTGCGTGTAAATGTCCAACAACACTAGTTTTTTGTCAGGTGAAATATCTTTAGCATCTCGAATGAGCGTGTATGGTAAATAGTACATCGCGTTTCCCGCATTAATGGCCACATCCACTCCGTACACTAAGTGCGTGCACGGTTTTCCTCTTCGTAATTCCGAGCTGTCTTCAATATCATCAATCATTAATGTTCCATTATGCACCATTTCGGGCAGCGCGGAGAAGTGATAATACTTTTTGGTGTCTCCTCCCACAGCGCCTAATGCGAGTAAAAATAATGCGGGTCTCCATCGTTTTCCACCGCGGTCTAACAAATTCCAAATGGGTTCAGCAATTCCTTTTTGAATACTCTCAACATCGTATGCATACGATGCTTTTCCAAATGTTTTCTCCACCCAGGCATAGTTGATGGTGTGCGGGACAATCTTCTCAATTTCCCCATTCACTTTTTCGCTTTCGTGCTTGAGATATGCTTCGATGTCGATGGTCATACGTTCACCTGTCTTATCCTCGTTCGTTGAATAACGTAATGCAATGGGGGGAATAAAAATCTATGGAAAAAATCCCGGGGTTTCGCTTTTCCGGTAGCGATAATCGAGTTCTTTGATAGGGGCGTTTTCTTCGATTTCTGGCCTATTTTGCGCATTATTTCGCTTAGCATCTTCCAGAAATTGCTCGGTTCGGAGAATCCATTCGTGGTTAATACGATAATGCGGGCCGCTTTTCTCGAGAACATGTACTTCGCATAAACTAGTGAGGTGTTTGTGGATGGCTTGATAGGACACTGGTTTGCTTGTTGTGCGGATGGATCGGACGTACACTTGTTTGGCGGTCAATTGGGGTTCTTGGGACAATGTTTTCAATATGGTGTCAGATGTGGCTTCGCAAGCAAAAATCATATACTACTCTTGTTGTCGCGTGAATATAGCCCTGTTTAGTGGTGTTCCATTACGACTATTATACTTATTTTATAAACTCTATGAATTATTATTAACATTTTATTATGCCCTCTGATTTGGATAGTGTGTTTAGTGTTTTTGGAAAAGGAAAAGTCTCTTCCATAGAAAGGCAATTTCTTCCTTCTTCTGGAAAAAAAACGCATTTAGTATTTTTCTCCGGCTACTTAGGCGGGACTCACCACCACTTATACCAACTCGTTCAACTTTCGCGTCTCCAAAAAATAGGCAATTTTGACATACATATTATTGTTTCTGATTCCATTGGCGGAACCAAACGTCACACCGATTATTCCGAAGAACAATCTCACGATGACCATTCCAAAAAAGTAGAAAAACTTCTTCTGGAAGTAAAAACAGCTTTGCTCTCGTTAGGCGTTGTTGAGAGTGATATTCATCTTTACAAGTTTTCCAACATTTGGATGCAGGCATTTAATCGTCGAAAGGATTTGCTGCTAAATTTTTATGAAGGACTAAATGAAATTCCACAAAATGCGTTGGAAATTAACGCGGGTGTTATCAAAAAATATCACTTGCCCGCTGATGCAAAGTATGGCGTCGGGTATATCGTTCAAAAGTTTGCCGTCTTATTTTTCAGCTCACACTTTTGTGAAATAATTGACGAAACTGCCAATGGTATAGTTGTTCCAATTTTTGGAGAACCGGGTGCTGATATTATTGAAAAACTCTATCCAAAAATGATTAATCAAAAAATTATTCCTCCAATAGAATACGCATTAACCTTGTGTGGCATCCCTACATTTGGGACGAATCAATCCAAAACAAAGAACATTTCCTTGCCTAAATACGGAATGAGCGTCGTCGAAATTGCTTCTATTACTAAAAAATACGATGTTTCTGTAGAAGATATTCGCGAAATCTACAAACTTTTTATCACGTGTGTAACGGGCAAACCATTCCGTGCACCAGATAAAAAGTATATTTCTTTTGCGGAAGATTTGCACGAAGCATTTAGTAAACTATTTTCTCATGAAGCCCAAAGTATGGAGATGACGCTCGTGGGCCAGGATGAAATAGAAAAAATTGGTTCACTGCTCCGCTCCAAAATTGTGCTGCAGGTGTTATCCTCCTGCGATGGTTCTCATTCGGTTACGGACATTGCTAAAAAATTGAATAAACATGTTTCCAATATCTCCACATTAGTGCGTCAGCTCAAAGAATCAGGTTTAGTAGAAGTTTTGCCTAACGGGAAGCCCTTTAAGACCAAAAAATCAGTTACTTTCGTACTGAAATGAATGAGATTTAACTATCTTTTTCTGCCATGCTAAGTATGGCAGTTCCACTCACCTCCCACTATTATTCCACGCACTATCAACCTATTCAAGCAGCCAAATACGCTCAGCTCTGGCCCTTTCTCCAACCCTTTCTTCCCGCTCAACCCTTTTCCCTTTTGGATGTGGGTATTGGCCCCGCGTGGCTGGAGGATTTTCTTTACCAAAAAGGGGTGGTTTTTTCCCGCGTTGTAGGAGTGGATGTTTCCGAGAAAGCTATTACTCCCCGAAAAAAGAATATCGACTATTTTCTTTCTCCTTCATTTACTACTGCCGAAAAATTTGATGTTGTGTTTTGCTTCGACGCCTGGCACTGCTTTCCTCAAATGGATTTGTTCTCCTTCGTCAAAAAAGATGGTTGGCTCCTCGTGAGCGAACCGTTAACGTATGAAAAACAGTTAGAAAAACTCCCAACTTGGAAACGGTTGCTCGATGTAATTGTGGGTGAGATGGAGAAGAGTAGAGTCGTGTTGCAATAGCGAGCATGGCGATGCGCCCCCTTTCCATATCTTTACAGTATTCTCAACCCCTTCTTGGTAGCAGGGGGCCAACACGCATGAGTATCCTAATCATTGACA
>VGJJ01000034.1 GCA_016867455.1 Candidatus Iainarchaeum sp.
CGCATGCTCTTATTCGCAAACGGATTTTGTGGCGCGTTACAAACGCATGCGCGGGTACAACGTGTTCTACCCGTTTGGCACGGATGATAATGGATTGCCCACGGAAAGACTCGTGGAAAAAAACAAGAATGTTCGCGCGCGCGACATGTCGCGAAGGGAATTCATTCAGTTGTGCATGGAATTTTTACGCGTGGAGCGTCCAAAGTTTATTCAAGATTGGATTAACATGGGAATTTCCGCGGATTTTTCGCACCCGTATTCAACCATTGATGATTCCACTCGAAAGTTGTCCCAGTGGTCATTTTTAGATTTATTCAAAAAGAAGCGCGTGTATCGCAAAGACGCTCCTGCCATGTGGTGCCCCGAATGTCAAACGGGTGTTGCTCAAGTCGAAGTCGAAGACAAGATGTTTGATTCAACGTTTAATGATATTATTTTCACTACGGGAAAAAATAATGAAAAAATTACCGTGGCAACCACGCGTCCGGAACTATTACCTGCGTGCGTGGCATTGTTTTTTTCTCCGGGAGATGAAAGATATGTTCATTTTCGCGGAAAAAAAGCACGTGTTCCATTGCACGACTTTGAAGTTCCCATTCTGGAGGATGCGCGCGTCAAGATAGACAAGGGAACGGGCATTGTGATGTGCTGCACGTTTGGTGATCAAGTGGACATGGAGTGGCAGAAAGCGTATAATTTGCCCATCAAAACGGTTATTGGAGAGAATGGCCGCATGACCGCGTTGAGCGGCAAGTATTCAGGATTGAGTATTAAGCAGGCGCGCAAACAAATCATTGAAGATTTGAAAAATGCTCAACTATTGACGAGTCAAAAGCCCATTAATCACGCGGTGAATGTGCATGACCGTTGCTCCACTCCCATTGAGTTTGTGAAAAGCCGGCAATGGTTTGTTCAATACTTGGATTTGCGCGAAAACATGTTGGATTGGGGAAACGAATTGAAGTGGTTCCCTCCCCACATGAAACATCGGTATGATAATTGGATTAATGGGTTGCAGTGGGATTGGTTGATTTCTAACCAGCGCTATTTTGGTGTTGCATTTCCGGTGTGGTATTGCAAAAAGTGTAATGAACCCATTCTCGCGGATGAGAAACAATTGCCCGTGGACCCGTTGACGGACCGCCCTAACGTGAAGGCGTGTCCAAAGTGTCACTCCACTGAATTCATTCCTGAGACCGATGTGTTGAATACGTGGTTCACCTCTTCATTAACGCCGCAGATTGCTATTCAGCGTTTTTCAGAAAGTGAAAAAAAGAAATTATTTCCTATGGATGTTCGTCCGCAGGCGCATGAAATTATTACATTCTGGTTGTTCAACACGGTGGTAAAAAGTCATCTTCACTTTAATCAAACGCCCTGGAAGAATGCCATGATTTCAGGCTTTGTCACATTGAAGGGAGAGAAAATGTCCAAATCTAAAGGAAATGTGGTGCGTCCGCAGGAAGTATTAGAAAAATACGGGGCGGATTCCATTCGTTATTGGGCAGCCTCGTCTAAACTTGGTGATGATTTTGATTATCAGGAAAAAGATGTGCAAACCGGAAAGAAATTTGTGACCAAATTATTGAATGTGGCTCACTTTGTTTTTTCCAACATTAGCGTTCCCGAGTCGCGGCCTCATTTGCTTGAAACGGATGCATGGATACTTAATAGATTGCAGTCCGTGATTGAGAATTGCACCCAATCATTTGATGAGTTTAATTATTCCAAAGCCAAATCTGAAGCGGATTATTTCTTTTGGCATGATGTCGCGGATAATTATTTGGAACTCGTGAAAAAGCGCGTGTATGAGGGAACAAGTGAAGAAAAAGCATCCGCCGCATACACGCTGTATCACGTCTTGTTAAACACTCTCAAACTAATGGCGCCGTTCACTCCATACATTACCGAGGAGACGTACCAGAAGCATTTCCGCGCACGCGAAAAAGGAGTTTCTATTCATCTTTCCGCGTGGCCGTCTGTTAAGAGTGATTCCGTTTTCTCCACGCGGCTCTATTCGAGTGAGGATGATGCCAAATGGTCGCGTTTACTCGAAATTGTTTCCTTGATTCGCGGTAAAAAGTCAGAAGCTAAGAAATCCATGAAGGCGGAAGTCAATCTCACCCTCACGCCGGAAGACCAGAACATGTTGAGCGCTGCGTTGAGTGATTTGAAAGCGGTTTCCAATGCGAAAGATATTCGCACGGGCGTGTTTAACGTGGACGTGTTATAAGTTCAGCGAAAAAAAGGGAAAATGACTCAAATTCCAAAAAATCCTTTCTTTTTGCTCTTCTTCTTTCCTTCGTTTTTCGTTCCCCCGCGGATCGTGCGGAGTTCTTCGAGTAATTCTTTTTCTTCCTTGTTCACGTTTTCGGGAATGTTAATTTCCACGCGCACGAATTGATCGCCGAATGCATCCTCATTGAGGAATTTGATTCCTTTGTCTTTCATTCGGAATATTTTCCCGGGTTTTGTTCCCGCAGGAATGTGCAATGTAGCAGTTTTTCCTCCGAGCAATGGCACGTCAACGTCTCCCCCTAATACCGCGTCTTCATACGAGATGGCTTGTTCCACGTACACGTCGCTTCCATCACGTTTGAACACGCGGTGCGGTTGCACGTGTATCACCACGTACACGTCTCCTTGTTTCCCATGTTGAGCATGCCCTTGTTTGGTTAACCGCAAGTGGTTTCCTTCATCTACTCCCGCGGGTATTTTGACGTCAATCGTTTTTGTTTGGTGAATGCTTCCTTTTCCTTTGCATGTTTTGCACGGGTCAGATATGGTTTGTCCTTTCCCCCCGCAAGCAGAACACGTTCCGCTGGTTTGGAATATTCCAAAAGGAGTTCTCCTCGTGTGGGTTTCCATTCCTCTTCCTTTGCACGTTTTACACGTTTCCTTTTTCCCGGAATGAGATCCTGTCCCTTTGCATGATTCACATTCTTCTAAGCGTGTGAGTTCAATGCTTTTAGTCACTCCAAACGCGGCTTCTTCGAATGATAATTCGACGTCCGTGCGAATGTGCAATGGTTGCGCCTGTTCGCGCGCGGAGGCAAATCCTTCTCCGAAAGCGCTTCTCAATAAGTCATCCATGGATGAGAATCCTTGTCCACTGAAGTTTCCGCCAAATCCTCCACGGAATAAGTCCGAAAAATCATATCCTGCCCCGGAATAACCACTCCCTCCTGAACCAAATCCTCCTCCCGAGAATGCATCGCTGCCAAACTGGTCATAGGTTTGTCTTTTTTGGGTGTCTGAGAGAATGGAGTATGCTTCACTTATTTCTTTGAATTTTTCCGTTGCTTCTGGGCTTTTGTTCACGTCCGGGTGCCATTGTTTGGCGAGTTTTTTGTACGCGGATTTAATGTCGGCGTCGCTGGCGTTCTTGGATAATCCTAATGTTGAGTAATAATCTTTGGATGCCATATTTTTTCACGTGCACGTTGATGAGTCATTCTATTTATTGCTGGAATAAAAGGAAAACGCTTGGATTTAAGCAGCCATAAATTTTCGCTGCTCATCCAAGGATTTGTTCTTGATGGGTCTACTTGTCTTCGTTGACTTTGAAGTCAGCGTCCACGGCATCGGTATCGCTTCCGCTTTCGCTTGTTTTACTTGTTTCATGTGTTCCTCCCATGTTTCCTTGTTGAGCGTTTCCTGCTCCGGATTTGGCATAAATGTCTTGCCCTATTTTCATTAGGTCTTTGTTGAATTGCTCCAATTTCGCTTTCAATTTTGCTACGGGTTTAGGTTCCGTTCCCAGCATGTCTTTCAGTTCTTTCAAACCACTCTCAACCAGTGTTTTGTTGCTCGCGGATATTTTGTCTTTCATGTCTTCGAGCATTTTTTCGGTTTGATACACGGTGGCATCGGCTTGGTTCACAATTTCTACTTCTTCTTTGCGCTTTTTGTCCGCTTCCGCAAATTCTTCCGCGGATTTTTGCATGCGTTTGATTTCATTCTCATCGAGTTTTTGGGCCGCGATGATTTGGATGCGTTGTTCTTTTCCCGTTCCCATGTCTTTCGCGGAAACGTGCATGATTCCATTCGCGTCCAAGTCGAAAGAGACTTCAATCTGTGGAACCCCGCGCGGCGCAGGAGGAATTCCCTGCAACACGAATGTTCCCAATAATTTGTTATCGGCAGCCATGGCGCGTTCTCCTTGGTACACTTTAATTTCCACCCCGGGTTGGTTGTCGGCAGCGGTGGAGAATATTTGACTCTTCTTGTGCGGAATCGTCGTGTTACGCTCAACCAACTTGGTCATGACTCCTCCAAGGGTTTCAATTCCTAAGGATAACGGAGTCACGTCGAGCAACAACACGTCTTTAATTTCTCCGCTCAGCACACCCGCTTGTACGGCTGCTCCCATCGCCACACATTCCATGGGGTCTACTCCGTGTTCGGTTTTTGTTCCAAGAATGCGTTCAACGAATTGTTGAACGATAGGCATGCGAGTAGGTCCTCCCACGAGAATCACGCGTGACACATCAGCGGGCAATAATTTGGCATCCGCGAGTGCTTGGTTCACGGGCTTCTCACAGCGTTTAACGATGGGTTGCACCAGTTCTTCGAGTTTGGCGCGGTTGAATTTCATCACTAAGTGTTTTGGACCGCTTGCGTCAGCGGTAATGTAGGGCAGATTGATCTCCGTTTCGAGCGTGGTGGAGAGTTCAATCTTGGCTTTTTCTCCCGCTTCGCGTACGCGTTGCATGGCCACTTTATCCTTCGTCAAATCAACGGAGTCCGTGCGCTTGAATTCAGACACGATCCAATTGATTACGGCCGCGTCCATGTCCGTTCCTCCAAGTTGAGTATCCCCACTCGTGGAGCGTACTTCAAATACGCCGTCGCCGAATTCCATAACCGTAACGTCGAGGGTTCCTCCTCCTAAATCAAACACGAGGATTTTTTGTTCCGTGTTTTTCTTATCGAGACCATATGCAAGAGAGGCAGCGGTGGGTTCGTTCACGATACGAATGACTTCGAGTCCGGCAATCTGCCCCGCATCTTTCGTGGCTTGTCGCTGGTTGTCATCAAAATACGCGGGAACGGTGATGACTGCTTTGTCTACTTTTTCTCCGAGGAATGATTCCGCGTCTTTTTTTATTTTTTGTAAAATGAATGCGGATATTTGCTGTGGCGTGTAATCTTTTCCACTTATTTTATACGTGTGAGTGGTTCCCATTTTTCGTTTCGCGGCCATGACGGTTCCGTCCGGATTGGAAACGGCTTGTCTTCGTGCGGGTTCTCCTACTAATACTTGTCCGTCTTTCGTGAATGCAACCACGGAGGGGAATGCTTTACCATACAGCGTGTTTCCTTCCGCACTCGGAATGATGCGGGGCTTCCCTCCTTCTAATACGGCAGCGGCACTGTTGGATGTTCCTAAGTCTATTCCAATTACTTTACTCATGATTGGTTCCTCCAGAATGGTTGGTTAATTGATTATCATTTTTTTCATTTGTTTTTTCATTTTCGATTCGCTTATTCACTTTCACTTTTGCCGGTCGTAAAACGTCTTCGTGAAAGAAGTATCCGCGCTGCAATTCTTCCAACACGACGTCTTCTTCTTGTTGGGAGTCGTTTCCCTGCAGCAAGCATTCGCTCGTGAATGGGTCAAATATTTTTCCTAACGTGTGAATGGGTTTCACTCCATTTTGCGATAAAATATGAAGCATGTGCGTGCGAATGTTTTCCAATGCGTTGCGTGTTCCATTTTTTTCGTTGGAAATCGCCGAGTCGAGCGTGTCCAAGATGCCCAGCACGTCTTTGAATGCCGCGGCCTTTCCGCGAGTGTAATTAATCGTTGTCTCGTTCTGCGCGCGTTTGCGATAGTTTTCAAAGTCCGCTTGCACGCGTTGCAGGGTTTCCATTAGTTCCAGTAGTTTGGCGTCCGCAATAGAGGCATCGGCGGGCTTGCTGGGAGAGGGTTTTTCGGGGATTTTGAACATACTAAACACCATTTTGTCTAAAAATTTTAGACATATAATGTTTTTTCTAGTCATTCCTTTTTTAAGCCTAATGGTGCCCATCCAGATTATGGATGGCATTCGCCGCACGACGTTTAGGATAGTCATTCGCCGGATTGAACCCCCGTTTGAACGGAATACCGACCGCGAAATGGAGTGGTTGTGCCAATCATTAGGAATCGTGCCCGTGAATAAAGATAAGGCTACGATGGACATTTTCAAACTCATTGTTAGGTCAACCGAAGAAGGAAAGGGAATTTCATCCACGGACATTGCGGAGAAAATTTCATTATCACGCGGCGCGGTTATTAATCATTTGAATAATTTACAATTAGCCGGACTCGTGGTCAAACAGGGAAGAAATTATTTTGCCCGTTCACGAAGTATGGTGCGCACGGTGCAGGAAGTGGAAGAAGATATTAAGCGCATTTTTGCACGCATGGAAGAAACCGCGCGAGAGATTGACCGTGCATTTGGGATGAGTATGGATGATCGTTCCCCACCAACCGCATTGCGCGATCGGGTAAAGCGATGAACATGTTGAGTGTTTTTTTTCCGGGCGTGTGGATTCATGAAGGAGCGCACGCCCTTGCATGTGTGCTTGGACAAGTTAAAGTTCATCGCATTCACGTGCGCTCCAGTTCCGGAGTCGTGGTGCACGACCCCACAAACGCGCGCAATGCATGGATGATTGCGCTTGCTCCCCTTGCGGTGGGAACAATCATTGCGTTTGTCGCGTGGCAAGCGGCCGCGCAAGCGTGGGAGACGCAGCCAGGAATGGCTATTATTTTGGGATGGATTAGTATATCATCCGGATTTCACGCAATACCATCAACCACGGACGCGTTCAATATTCCTAGAGCCATTCTTTCACGGGCAAAGGAAATCCTCTCCGGAGAGTACTCTTTTCTGTTCAAAGCAACTAAGACAATCGGGTATGGAGTTACCCTCCCTTTTTCCTTGCTCACGGCAGCCATCATTTTTCTCGCCAATACCAGTATTCTCTTCCGTTTAGCATGGGTGGGAGGCATCCTCCTCCTAGCGTAACCATTCGTAAAATGCACCCTTAAATAGGACTTTTGGCTTGAACGTGCATGCGCGAAATCATTGGGCTCTTTATCCTGTTCCTCATCCTTTCATCCGGCTGCTTAGACGCTCTTTTCGTGGACCCGAATGCCAAGAATCCTAACGCAGTCGCCTGCGCGGCATTGACCGATTCCGCGTCAAAAGATAATTGTTATCGTGATGCGGCCATTCAGGGAAAAGATGAACAAACTTGCTTGAACGTGTCTAACGCTTCCACGCGTGATGATTGTTTGAAAAATGTCGCCCTTGCGGAAAGTAATGGTAAAATTTGTTTGATGATTGCAGACAATACGAAACAACACGTTTGCGCAGATGCCCTTCCTGATGCATTCAACCAAAAAGAATCCTGTACGAGTGTCGCGGAAGGAAAGTCTCGCGAGGATTGTTATCGCAACGCAGCTCGCATCACGAAGAATGATGCGTATTGTTATTTGACGGGGGAAAGCAAGAACACGTGCTTGTTGGAATTGGCGATTGCGGCAGCAAACCCAGACATTTGTGAGAGCATCAGTTCCAGCGACATACAACAAACGTGCTTTGAGTCCACCGCAGTACTGGCCAAGAATAGTGCGGCATGCATTAAGATATCTAATTCTGAAACGAGAGAAGATTGCACGCTCAAAGTGGCCGTGGCACAAGTAAATAGTTCACTCTGCAACACCATTTCTACTCCCGCGATTAATGCATCGTGTCTCGTTCAAGTCCAAAAAGCGGCCAGCGCATCGAATTCATGTTCGAGTTTGAATGATTTAGCCAAACGGGATGATTGTTTGAAAAGTTTGGCCGCATCATCCAAGCAAGTAGACGTGTGTGAGGGCATTGTCAATGCTGCGAAGAAACAAGAGTGCTTTGCGGAGGTTGCTAAGAAGATTGGGGATGATACTATTTGCCATAAAATTATGGACATCACCCTCCAAACTACATGCCTCATTAGCGTGTCATCATCAAAGGGGACGACCGAATCCTGCGCCGTACTTTCAGGGGCTGACAAAGAAGAGTGCTTAACCAGCGTTGCCGTTAAGACAAAAAACGCTACTATTTGCGGAAGTTTGATTGTGGTGACGGACGCATTCACGTATGCGGACACGTGTTATTCCACCATAGCCAAGGACACCAATCAAACACCATTATGCGGAAATGTCACGCGAACGGATGCAAAAGACGCGTGTTATTTTTCACTGGGCAATGTTTTGTTTGACGCGAGTGCGTGTTCTAATATTAGTGACCTCAACAAGAGTGAAACATGTTACATGACGGCCGCAGCGGGAAAGAAAGATGATTCTATTTGTGAAAATATCACTACGAAAACGAATCACGATGCGTGCGTGAGTAAAGTCGCTGGCTTGAGCGGCAACACCTCCGCATGTGAGTCCGTGGTGAATGTGGTGAGCCGCGACCAGTGTTATTCCGATTTGGCCATCAGTTTGAAACAAAAAGTATTATGCGACAAAGTCATTAACAAAGACATTAAGGAGCCGTGCATTGTATTTTTAGCCAAAGAGTTGGCAGATTGGCAGTACTGCACCAAGATAATCACTAATCTAGTTAACCAGTATGATTGTATCACGGATGTTGCCGAAGTGACGCTGCAAATCGCCGCGTGCCAATATATTCCTGCCCAAGAAGAGAAAGGATTATGCTACGCGCGCGTGGGATTCAAAATTCCTAACTTGACGATTTGCAATACCGTTCCACTGAAAGCGATTGATGATGCGAACAGTGCACACTTTGCCCGCGATACGTGTTGGAATTATTTAGCAGATAAGTCTAATGGTCCCGAATTGTGCGACAATATTTACAACACTGACATTCGCGAGGATTGTTCGTAATGAAAACAAAAAATCAGTCCCCGTTTGAAAAATGGTGGAAAGCATCCACGAGAAGTGTTCTCCGTTTCAAGTGGAATCAATGGAAAATGGACACGCGCAAACCGTTATTGAGCGTGGTTGAAGTGGTTTTGTCGGTTGGAATAGCGGGGGCCATTGCACTATACCTAGACCCGGATTGGAACGTGGTTCCTTTCCCCTATAATGTGTTAGCATTTATCATTTTGGCAGGAGCCGCTATTCTTGTTCACCGGCGCACACGACCGTATCGTTTGGCTCAAAAATTAGTTAAGTCAAACAAACAATAGTTTTTGAAAAAAAAGAGAAATGGCCGGATTGGGCCATTTGGTGTAATTATGCTCTTCGGCTGCGTCGAGCGCTTCGTCGCGTGGTGCGGCGTCGGCTCGTTCGTGCGGTGGAGCGTCTGCGCGAGGAGCGTCGACTGGTTGAGCGTCGGGCTCTTCGTTTAGAACTGCGTTCTTCGCTGCGTCGTGCGCTGCGTCGACGTGTTGTTCGTCGTGCGGCGGTGGCAGCCCTTCTTCGTCTTCGTGCCATTGTATATCATCCTCCATGGAATGACTGATAATTGACGCAGACAACCATTCACGCTATATAAAGGTTTGCTACATAGAAAAGTACGTGAAAACACGTTCAACAAGGAAAAAAATTACTAAAAATAAAAAAAATAACAAAATAATTCGCGTACTTGCACAAGGAACATTTGATTTGTTGCACGCGGGGCATGTTCATTATTTGCGCGAAGCCAAGTCGCATGGCAATCACTTGACGGTGATTGTGGCGCGCGATGATAGTGTTAAACGGGTGAAGAATCACCCCGCATTGTTTTCAGAACGTTCACGTGTGCATATGGTGCGCGCGCTCAAACATGTTGATCGTGCCGTGTTAGGCGGGAAAGGAAATAGGTTGGATAAAGTGCTGGAGATTCATCCGGATGTAATCGTTTTAGGATATGATCAAGCTGTTTCCGTGCGAAAACTAGCCAATGATTTAGCATCGCGTGGACTCGTGTGTAAAATTGTTCGCGCGCGGGCGTTTTCTCCGCATGTTTACAAATCGTCTAAGT
>VGJJ01000035.1 GCA_016867455.1 Candidatus Iainarchaeum sp.
GCGTGGAAATGTATCAAAAAATTTCGCGTAACAACCGAAATGAATCGACGTACTCTCGCGGAGTTCATTGTTTCGTATGCGATAACACTCGATTTGAAACTGGAAACCTATCTCCCGCGCGTACTAAACATGAAAGAAATAGATGCGTACGTGAAAAAATCCCCTGGCAAAAGCGCTTCGGTGGAAGAACTCATCCAATTTTTGTCGCATAACGAATTACAAACCATTATTCAAAAAATTTCTTCCAGCGTGTCGCCGGACATGCGCTCGCGCTGCGAACTCGTGCTAAAAGCGTACGTGGCGAGAAAAGTGCTCAACCCCAAAGGATTGATTGTGGAACCCCTCCAAGTGAAGAACCTCCCGGGATGGAAGCGCGTCGTGGGAAAACGAAAGTAGTCCGTTTTAAACTCGAAAATTTTCCCTAATGCATGGATACTCCATTCACGCTCAGCGAGGGAGAATACGTGGAAAAAGAAATTCCCGCTTCTCCAAAAACAATCGCCTATTTTGCGGTGAAAGCCGCTCCCCTGTTTGGAGTGTGGTTCATTGGATTGCTCATTTATTTGATTTACCACTATCGCATCAATTCAGGAGACGTGCGTGCGCTCTTGTTTCAAGCACTCGCCCTCGCCGCGTTTGCATTCCTCGTAGGAATCGTGGCGCGCTGGCTATGGAGAGTGGATGTTTCGCAGCGTGACAACTGGTTAACCAACAAAGGAATATGGATTCAAACACCTAAAGGAATAGGTTTCATTTCGTATGGAAAAATTACCCAAGTTAAACTCAAAGAAGACTGGATCCAAAAAGCATTGAAAGTAGATGAGTTAGAAATCACGTACACCGAACAAGGATTCGTGCGAAAAATACGAATGATTGGGGTAGAAGCCCCTCACGAAATAATGGATTGGATAAACGCCAAAATAACCTCACCGCCGGCTTAAATTAAGCGGCCTTTTTTCTGCGGAAAAAACCCCGGGGAAAGGGGTTTTGTTTAAGGTCTTTTGCGTGAGCAATTCTTTATCCCGCAGTGGGGTCGTCGTCTAGCCTGGTAGGATGGCAGCTTTGGGAGCTGTCGACCTCGGTTCAAATCCGAGCGACCCCGTTTCGTAGGGTTTTGATCAAACTTTTTTCAAAAGTTTGTGGTTCAGAAACGAGTGACTTCGTGTCACGTATATATATAACATTGTTATTTTGGGTGCATGGAGGAGTCTTATGAATAATCTATTTGTGAGGAAAACAATTTGGACTGGTTTGGTAGTCGCGCTCATTTTTGCGCTGATACTTCCAGTAGTATACAGTCATTTTTTCAGTGGTAATAATAGGCCAATTATTGTCAAAAATAATGATAATAACTCAACTTATTCAGCCAGTTTATTGGCCTATGGCGATACAAACGATTCAATGTGCTTTGATACCGATAATGGATTCAAGCCGGATAAAAACGGATATATGAGCTGGTACGATCCATTTGACGCAAATTATTACAACCGCGTGGATTTCTGCGATAGTAACTCAACATTAATTGAGTTTGGTTGTTCTAAACATTTCAAAATAAACAATAATCAATACAATAATCGCGTCATCTCGGCACGAGTGGATTGTAATGCAAATGGATTTACTTACTGCAATGCTGCACTCAGAAGGTGCGTCTAATGAGAAACGACTACACCATTGGAATCATTGTCTTGGTTGTTGTCGCGATCTTATTGACAACCGTATTTGCTGGAAATAATACTGGACAAGTTGCAGGTGGTACGATTAAAGGTGAGTCAACCCCCAATCGAACCATTAAAACAAGCGTCCCAAATATTATGCCTGTGCCAGGGACTACTCCCGTAGCTTTTCCAGAAGAACAAGTTTTTTATCCAACAGATGTTGAAACAGTATTTCCATAATGGGCGGCCGGTTTCATTCCGGCCCTCTATTCCTTTATTTCTTCAAAAAACCTAATATTTTTTTCTGGACCATCGAAAGGGGAATGCGCGCTAATTCTACAGGAGAAAACCATCCATTTTTGGGAGGATTATTCCACGAGGCATCAAACACGTGCACGTGCTGCACAAAGTGCGAATACGTGTGCTTCACCGAACCGCGCGGTTTTCCAATAATAATATGGAAACCAGCATCCGCGAATTTTTGTTCAATCATTTTAGGAGAGTCCTCCAGTGGAGCAAACGCGACCATGGGAAACTCATACATTCCATGTAATAATTTTTGTTTTCGTTGGAGTAAAAATAATTCGCCATTTTTTTCCACGCGCACCGCGGCAAAATGCTTGTGGGGGACTTTTCCTTTTTTGGTTTTAACCGGAAAATCATTTTGCTTTTGATGAACGAATGCAAAACACTCTTTTTTCAGCGGGCATTCATGGCACACAGGGTTTTGCGGAACGCAAATAAGGGCGCCTAATTCCATGAGTGCTTGATTGAATTCGCGGGCTTTTCCGCGGGGCAACACTGATTGGAGTTTTTCTTCAAAGGCTTTTTTGGTGGATGTTTCGGCAATATTACTTGAATCTCCCCAAAATCGTGCCGCCACACGTAACACGTTCCCATCCACCACGCACACGTTTTCGTTGAAAGCAATACTCGCGACCGCACTTGAAATATAGGGACCAAAACCCTTCAACGTTTCAAGGGTTTCTTTTGTCTCCGGAATTTTTCCACCAAACTTGGATTGAATTTCTTTGGCCGCGTGCTGCAAATTGCGGGCGCGGGAATAATATCCTAAACCCTCCCACGATTTCAATACGCTTTCCTCGTTCGCATCTGCGAGCACGTTTAACGTAGGAAATTGTTTCAAAAATTTTTCATAATACGGAAGCATTTGGTCAATACGCGTTTGCTGCGCCATGACTTCCGACAACCACACCGCATAGGGATGATAGTTTTTTCTCCAGGGCAAGGGACGCTGGTTTGCAGCAAACCAACCCAATAATTCCCGTGAGGGGAAATTTTTTTCCATTATTCTAGTAGGGGAGACGTATTAATTAGACTAATGACTTCACGCGCGGGGCTTCATAGTCTCTAACGGATCATCTTGAACATATTGGATGTTTTTCACCAAACAATAATGCGCTTTCTCCAATTCTCTTCCTAAATAGGCATAATGCTCGGGGCGCAATCCTAACAATGCTTTCGTGGCAATCGCATGATACACGGAAATAGGGGTTTTTCCCGTGACTTTCAATATGACATTATTTTTACTATTACAGAAACCCGCTTCGATTTCTTTTTTCTCATAATTAACCCGGAACAAAAAATAGCCTTTAGGGTCTAAGACGAATTCTTTCATGTCATCGTATTCCGCGGAAATTTCTTGCAGCGTTTCATGGTGGACTTTGTCCCCAATCAGTATTTTTTGAGTTAATGCATCTTTGACAATGAACGCATTCACGGGACACGATGCAGCGGCAGCAATCGCGTACTTGATGCGCTCTTCCGTGCCCGAAACTTCACCGAGAATTTTTCCATTGTGGGGTTTTCCCCCAATCAAAATAGCCTTCTTGGAAGCATCATTGAAACCAAATAAAACAGGGTCATTTTTGATGCATTCTCCCGCACCAATGCACGCGGAGGGAGCGTATTCGATGATTATTTTTTGGGAACTCATACGTTCAAAACGGGAAAATGTCATTTTAAAGCCACTTGGAACAACCCTCAACGGGCGCGCATTCAATGCCTTAAAAAGCCTTCCCTGGCCATTTCTTGTTGCCGGACTATACTGACCTTTTTGGGTAAAACCAAAATCGTAGGTGAAAACAATAATTGTTCCCGCCTTAGCATAGCAGCTAATGCGTCCGGCTGTAGACCGGAAGATCCCCGGTGCGAGTCCGGGAGGCGGGACTATATGAGCCTAACAAGCTTTGTGAAAGTTCCTGAAGTTAAGAGAGGGATTTTGGGTTATTGGCCAAAACCCGTTTTTAATTTAGAAGCGCCAATGCTGGCTCCGCCCGAGTCTAAGAATTATTCACTTATTGGAACTGCTTTTGATTATCTTTTGTGGTTTTATTTGAAACGAAAATATTCTGATGCATCAGAGAGTGAATGGGTTGCGGAGATTGCCATGGCCCCGGAAGTATTATTTTCTGTAAGTAAAAAGTTTGCACAAAGAAATGGATTAAAAGAAAGAGAAGTAGAAGAGTCGGCTATTGCAATTGGTGCAATTGGGATTCAGATTATTGATTCTGTAAAGAAGGGAAGAATGCATTTAATGGAAACGGGCGAATTAACAGATGGATTTCTTGCTGACATATTACGTCTTTCGAAACTGGATGCGATTTACCGTGGTGGATATTTTCCAAAAATCAACGACCTCATTCAAGTTGATCCTTCTGATGTTAAGGATCTTAGGAAACTGTATTCAATAATTCCATCAAATATTTTTCAAGGCGAAAAGATAGCCCTCAATCCGAATTTTGGCGATACCTCACTATTAGTTGGGGGAGCTGATGCGGATGCCATAATTGATGGTTGTTTAATTGATTTCAAGACTACTAAGTTTTTGGATTTAAAAGATGAATATTGGGTTCAATTAGTAGGATATGCTGTATTATCTGATATTAACTCGGATACGAATAAAGCGTTTCGGCTAAATTCTTTCGCCCTCTATTTTTCGCGGCATGGAGTGCGATGGATGCATCAGCTGGAAAGGTTTTACTCCGATACAAAATACGCCGAGTTCAAAAAGTGGTTTATTAAGCAGGCTAAAAGCCATTTCAATGGTTCGAAACCTTAGCTGAGTTTAAACGACTATTGGGGTATATATACTTATATACGTTATAAGTCCATATTAGTGTAGTTGGTGACGTTTATGCGGGTCCTACATTACCCTACCCTCAAAACTGTTCTATTGGTCGAGGAACTCCTAAAGGAAGCGAAAGAGCCTCTTTCTCGCTATGAATTATTGAAGCGTGCAGGCAATCGGATTATGCGCCCCACCTTGGATGTTATTTTAGACTACTTAGAGAAGCGATATATGGTATTAGAAACCCCTAATGGCATCATTTGGGTCTATACTCCTAAAGATAAGATGAAAAAGTTGATTCAGGAAAGCGTGGAATTCTAGTTCCCATTTTGGCTTTTAGTCTCACAAGCCTTATAAAGAATACGATATATTATATTGTATGACAAAGTCCTTGGTGATAAGCGATAGCAGCTCGCTCATATTGATAACAAAGGCAGGTCTGCTATCTATTGTTTGCAAGGATTTTCGTGTAGAGATTCCAGAAAAAGTATATGAAGAGACTGTTATTGCGGGAAAGGAGTTGCAACGCGTGGATGCATTCAAAATTGATGAAGCAATTCAAAGTGATTCAATAAAAGTAAAGAAAATCAAGCCAGATACAACGAGTAAAATGAGTAGCCAATTAGATGAATTCAACTTAGGAGATGGTGAGAAGGAAGCAATATTGTTGTATCAACAAGAGAACGCACTGGTTCTCCTGATTGATGACAGGCAAGGAATCAAGATGGCCAAACTACTCAATATTAACTGGACTACTACGCCAAAACTAATAGTTGGGCTAACAAAGACAAGCCGAATATCGAAGAGGAATGGATTGGAAGCGTTGCGTGTGGTTCAATTGCAAGGAAGGTATTCACTTGATTTTATTTTAGATGCAATGGATGAGATTGAAAAAACGAAAGAGGTGAAATGATGGAAACAGAAATGATATCGGCTCGCTTTGCTAAAGATGAAATAGCAGTCATTACCGAACGAGCAAAAGAAGAAAAAACAGACAAAACGACTGCATTACGCCGGATATTTAGCCTCGGCGCTAAACAATATCGTCTGGAAAAAGCAGTTAAACAATACGAATCCGGAAAAGCCAGCCTCGGAGCTTCTGCTAAACTTGCCGGAACAAGTATTTGGGAAATGATGGACGAGCTAAAACGAAGAGGAATAGTCAATCCTCTAACAAAAGAAGACTATGCTGGTGGCTATGCGATTGAAAAACTATTAACATAGCAAAGAGAAGGTAAGATGAACTCCATGAACAGCACTAAGTTCACTAACGTCACCGAGCCCAGAGGCGAGGACCCGGACAAAGCCAGAAGAGCTTCGGTGAAAAGTCCGGGAGGCGGGACTATGTTATCACATGCTCACTTATCGGACTTGTTCCGATGACGGAGAAATAGGTATTTTGGTAGTTTATTTGGATTAATTTTTGGCCGAATCTTTATTGTTGTACGTGTGCGTTTTTTTGATTTTCACTCACGATTGAACGATTAATCTTGTCTCGAATGCTTAGGAAACTTTCCGCGTCTTTGGCAACAATGGGGATGGAAATGACATATCCCTCTCTGGTTACACGTTCAACGGAGATAGGGCTTCCTTTCACGGTCGATTTTTTGTTGGAAGATTCTTTTTGAAAAATCTGCGTAATCGTTTCTTCCATTTTCTCAATGGGAATGCGAGGAAGTGAAGGGAGCGGGTCGAGCATCGTCACTCTTCCACGTCCCCTTTTTCTAATTGCTTGATTTTTTCACTCATGCCTTTGGATTCCAAGTCTAATTGTTCTTTGTATTCCTTCAATAATTCAATTTTTTCTGAGCGGGTAATGAAACTTCTCCCGGTGGTTGAATAATGATAGGCGGGGTTGCAGCATCCATTCATGGAATATCACTCCTTTTCCGACTCCCAACAAGGGAATATCGGACATACGATATATGTTCCTTGCAAATATTTAAATGCATCGGATGCCCGATAATAGTATGCCTTCACTCAAGCGTAATCCCGACGCTGCCTGCTGCGACATGCGGGGCTTCTTGACGTTTCTCATTCTTTTTTTACTCTCTAAAAAATCCATGCACGGACAAGAAATCGCCGATGAGTTGGAAAAAAGAAAAGGTGAACGACCGAGTCCAGGAACTATTTACCCTGCGCTAAAAATGATGCATGAACAAGGACTTATTCACGAGGAAAAGAAAGGCAAGACTATCGTGTATTCGCTCACGGAGCAAGGCAAACAATCATTCAAAGTTGCTAAACTAAAATTCGTGCGCACGTTTATGGATGTTATTTAACCCGTTGTGTTACTGTATGCGTGAACGATATTGGGAGATTGATTTCCTCCGAGGAGTTGCGGTAGTGGGAATGATTATTTTTCACGCGGCATTTGATTATGCATTTTTTGCTTCTTCCGAAAATGTGAACGTGTACGCGGGAACGTGGTTTTGGCTTGCGCGTGCCGTGGCAGCGTTATTCATTTTGCTCGCGGGAATTTCCTGGACACTCCACACGCACCGAAAACACGCTTCAATACGCGTGCGTGAGCAGGAATGGCGAGTCTACGTGCGACGTGGATTAGGATTGATTGTGGGGGGATTGTTGATTTCCCTCCTTTCGTATATTTTTTTCCCCGCATATGCGATATGGTTTGGCATTTTGCACTTTCTGGGTTTTTCATACATTCTGGGATTGTTTTTTTTACACCGTCCGCGCGGCGCGCGAATCGCGGGAATATTCATTGTCTTTCTAGGAATTCTTTTTTCGACCATTCTGCACGAGCAACTCCCTTACTGGCCTATTATGCTCCCCGTATTCTTCCCCACATTTGATTATTTTCCCTTGTTTCCTTGGTTTGGAGTATTTTTGGTAGGCATCGGCGCGGGTCACTATTTTTACCCGCGTGGGGAGAGAAAAATAATGATTCCGGCGTGGGAAAATCATTCTGTTGTGAGTGTTTTTTCACGCATGGGAAAAAATTCGCTGTTCATTTATTTTATTCATCAACCCATTCTAATCGGAATTATTTTGGGAATGAAGGTGCTGTTGCACGTGTAATTATTTTGTGCTGCTACTCATCCATTTCAACATCTATGAGGTCCCACGCCACGATGTGGGAATTTTCCAACGCAGTCATGGTGAGTGTTTTTTCTCCCGCGATGCGTGCCGCATCCTGCGTGAACAAGGTGTGCGTATTCAAGCGAATATTTCCGTGCACGAGGAAAAGATATTGTTTTTCATAGGTTGGATTCCACGTCAATTTTTCTCCCTTCTTCAGAATAGACACGTAGAATTTTGCTTTTTGATGAATGGAGAGTTTTGCACCATCTTTTTGGTCGGGAGAAACCACGCACAACCAATGGTTGGTTTTTTCTTCGCGTGTAATCATTTTGTTCTCCCACACGGGTTTCAAATTCTCCTTGTTTGGAATCACCCACATTTGGAGCAAGTGCACGGGATTTTCTTTGGACGCATTAAACTCCGCATGCAAGACTCCCGAACCCGCACCCATGTATTGCACTTCCCCCGCACGTGTGATGCCTGCGTTTCCCATGCTGTCTTCGTGCTTCAACTCTCCACTCAAAACATAGGTGATGATTTCCATGTCCCGATGCGGGTGCAATGGAAAACCAGTGGCAGGGGCAATCACGTCTTCATTCAACACTCGCAACGCGGCCCAATTCGTGTTTTGGGGGTCATAATAATCATTGAATGAAAAATGATGATAGGTGGACAACCATCCTTGCGTTTGATGATAGTGTTCCGTGCCCCGGGTGAGGTGAATCATATCATACGTCACGATGCACGGTCTTTTATGGGTGAGGTGGGTTTTGCAATTATTTAGCAGTATGGAGCTATCCTTTTTAATTCCGGGATGGTTTCTGGGACCATGCGTCTAGTATGGGCGGGGATTATCCTTGCGTTATTCTTTTTTTCTCTCTCTGCTTGGGGGCAAACATCGTTGGGCGTGAATGAGGTCTATATTCAGAATTATGATAATTCGTCTAAGACGAATGACGTGGTGAGTGTTCCCATTGCTTTTCCGCCCGGACAGGCAATGATATCAGAGCTTCCTCTCTTGCAATTGCAACCCGTGAGCGGGGGAGGAAACAATTTAGTTACACAGGTTGTGCCCACTTCATACTATAAGGACGGAAAGGTCCGTACGGCTGTTGCCCGTGTATTATTCAGTTCCGGCCCTGCTTCCGGAGGAAATCCGGCACCGGAACAAGTATACCAACTCGGAACATATGCTGGAAGCCCGCCGGCATTTCAATCCGATGCACGTGTGATGGATTTGGTGCGTAATCAGAATGGTTCATCCATCCGTGTTACGGTGAAAGATAGTAAGGGCGGAGAGTATGCGGCGATTATTGATATTGATGGAATGATTCGTCCGAATGGGAGTGTACAGAATTGTGATGCAAAGAGTTCGGGATTATTCCCTGCGAATTGTGTGAAACAACTCGAGAGTGGTCCTGTTTCTCAATCGTATGAAATTCACTCTCAACTCTATCCCGTTCCGGGTGGGGTGACAGAGGATTTGTCGTATCTTTTCTCAATGATTGCGATTGTGAACGTGTATTCGTCCAAGAACTATGCGACGTTTGATATTATTACAGTGAATGGAAAAAACTTGGACGAAGACACCCCCACGAACACGGGTGGTCCAGTGGGAAACGGACCATTGTACACGTATCCCCAGCACGGAATTATTTTCTATACGGATTTGCGCGTGGACGTTGTTACGAGTGCCTCTCATTCATTATTTGCGTTGGACAACGCGTACATGGATCCCTCATTCGTGCAGGCCAATTCTCCTACATCAAGTACTTACTGGATTATGCCCTCCGATGCGGAACAATACTTGAGTACGGTCTGCATTCGTGGAAGTCCCTGCACCGAATGGGGTGGTGTCCAGGGAGTGAGTAACCCTACTAATTATCTCGCGGGTGGACAAGCATTGTTGTCTCGTCTCGTGGTAT
>VGJJ01000036.1 GCA_016867455.1 Candidatus Iainarchaeum sp.
CTCTTTGATACCCATACGTGGTCGGGGCATTCAACTAAGTTGTTGTTCGACTTTAAAATGGTTAAGAATACTAGTGGGTAAAAACTAAAACTATTATTTGCGTCTAAATTCTTGGCGAAGTTCCATGTCAAAATGACTCAAACGAGGCATATCGGGCTCCATCTATTGCAAATGAAGCAGGGGCGAAATTGCTCAATATCTTTCCTTTTCCATTCCCGCTTCCAGCGGCATGGACTACTCTTCCCCGGGAAAGTCGTTTCATTGAATTGCCCATCTTCCGAACGAGACGGGAATGCCACGGAGGCTTGGAAGGCATGGGTAATTCACATATTCAGGCAATACAGGACTATTGCTACACAACTAGAAAATATTCTTTGAAAAAGAAAAACTATTTTTTCTTAGTTTTAGGCGACTTTCCGGTCGATTCCATGAGCCAATTCAAGTAAGAATCATTCACCCCGGCCGGCCAGTCGAGGATACATGGAACCTCATAGGGGTGTTTTTTGGCTAACTCTTTTTTGGCCTTAACTACCAAAGATTTTGTTGTTTTTAGTAATAGAATGGTCTCTTGGGCCGTATCAATGGACCCTTTCCACCAATACATAGATTTCGCCGGAAACATCACGGCACATCCCACGAGTTTCATCTTCAGGAGATTTTGGACGGCCTTCTGAGCATCCTTCTCCGATCCAAACGTGGAATAAATCAAAACAGCCGAGGCCATGGCGTTTAGCGTTTTTTAGAGTTTATAGGATTTTGGAAAGAGACTGATTGTCTTCTACACAACCGCCAATCCCTTTTGCCCACCTCAAAAATTGTTTTTCTCCCCAGGGGCGTATTGGGCCATTTTTCATTTAGTTCATCTTTGCATTTTCTCAATTTTTCCTATCGTAGAGATGCAGGATAAGAATGATTATCCGGCATATTAGTGGATTTTTGGGGGATATTAGAGTGAAAAGTGACGCAAAACACCCAAAGGTGACGTAAAGGGGGAAAATTGGAATAATTTGAAGATGCCACTGCGCAGATGGAGAAAACACAAAGGAGGAAAAATTACGGTTGAAAATAAACGAGACACACTAATGAAATGCCAGATAAGTGCCTAAAACGCATTTTATTCCGCAAATAAGTAAATCGAGAGGAAAATAAAAAAAGTGTTAATGAGAGAAACAATTTAGTTATGTAGTTTGATGGTGGGGTGCGGCGTTTTAAGGTCCAATGAAATTCACCCACAATGCCCTCAACTAAATTTGGATTGATTTATTCCACATTTGAATCACAGAATGATGCGTCCGATGCCGCGACAGTTTTACTCAACAAGCGCCTAATCGCTTGCGCCGTTTTTCTGGAGGGAAACTCCTTGTTTTGGTGGAAAGGGCGCATCGATCACGCCCGAGAGACCATTTTGTTAGCTAAAACGCCAAAATCATTAATCGTTAAGGCCCGTGCCGAATTAGAAAAAATTCACCCGTATGAAACCCCGTGCATTTTGACCCTGCCCGCGGACGCAAACACACCGTATTTGAAGTGGGCGGCAAAAGAAACCACCCAAATAGGCACCAAACACAAGAAAAAATAGTTTTAGTTTTACTAAAAAAATATTTTTGTTATGTTCACGTAGTTTTTTAATAGATAAATGAGTGGGGAACGCATGACGTCCCGCAAACCAGTTGATCCTGTGAAATACATCAATGAGCTCTCCCTCGGACACCCCAGCGCTCAGGCAATCAACCGACTCATGCTCGTGGAAATGAGGCGCAGGGGCATTAAACTCAATGAGGCCACGCGCACCCAATTAGTGGCATTGCACGACCACGCAATCGAAACATTTAATCGCGTGAACCGACCCAAAACGCGCCCTCCTGCTGAGTGGAGAACGGGGCGAAAAAGACTCGGCTACCCTCCCCGACATTAGCCAAAAAACAACCGTCCTAGATTTTGCGTTTTTTTTAATCGTGTTTATATTTTCTCAACCATTCAAGCAAGCATGACTACAGGAAAATGGTCGCGGTTACGAGAACGCGTGCGAAGTCGTTGGAGCGAATGGTCGGCAAATGCCAAACACACCACTGTCATCGGCCGCCGGTTCATGACGCCTGTTGAGCGTCGACAGGTTATTGAAGCGCGCGTGCTGAAGAAATTTGGATATAGCAATAACAGCGTAGAAGGGATATTCATCAACAAACTTATTCGGGTGGAATTTGAGTTTGAAAAATGGGCACCTGCTTTGAGGGGTGATCCCAATGACGAATGGACAAAGGAAGCACATCGCGTGAATGAAGAACGGATTCAAGCTTACCGAGCATTACGTGAGCGCGTGGGTTGGGACAGGTTTGGAGAGATTCTAAAAGCAGTAAAAGGCATCACAAAATAGTTTTAGTTTTTCTAAAAGATTATTCATGCCATTACACGCGCTGCGAGATGTAGCGCTGCACCACGAACACGAGGGCAAAAACGAATACAAGAGCGGCGAAGCCGATGAAGAATGCTTCCCACACCGAAATAGTGGAAAATCCCGTGTTGGAAACCGTGGTGGCGATGCCAATGGATAATCCTCGGGAAACGGAAGGCGGAAGTAAGGTTAATAGTGCCACCGCGAGCAAGACAATTCCGGAAGTAATCACGATGTGTTCTTCCGGAAAATAATCCGATAAGCGTTTCTGCACGAGCGCTTTCTTCAATGGTTTGCGAAGCATTACTTGTAGAGCGTTGACGAGTTAATAAATCTAAATATTAGACCACGCGGGCAATAATGGGAGAAAACTCCCCTTCATCGAAAAGAAGATGCGTGCATGTCGAGGAACGCAAATGAGCAAGTGCATTGGCGTAGAACGTAGGATTGCCCTTGTCCAATTGGAAGGTATTAACTCCTTGGTTCCAATACACAATGTGAGTTATTTGTTGTTTTTTCCACCATTCGCATGGATCTCCCCCACTAAAGTGGGAAAAGATGTGTGATCGTAAATAGTCGTTTTCTCAAAACCAAGAGTAATAGGATTAACCACATTCATGAAAAACATCGCTGATGGTCTAGTCATGTAGATTAGTCAGGGTGGACGTCATTTACGAATCATTCCTCATCCTTTTTTGGTTCCCTTTTATAGTTGTATGAATTTATTGTTCGCGTGAACAACTCTAACCGACTTCTCGTTATTATTCTCGTGCTCCTACTCCCTTTTTTTTGGTGGCAGTTTGTTCCGATTGCGTTCAAGACGATTTCGCTTCTCGCGCTTATTGGGTATCTTTTTCTGATTTATTTTAATCGATTCCCTTTCCTTCGCTTATTTCTCTTAATCATTCTCTTCTTTTTTCTCTCCTGGGGTATTCTTTTTTCGCTCGCGCTGGCAAACTCACCTGCATCGGATGTAGTAGTTTCGATGGAGGTGGCTACCCGCGCGCTTTTGTCGGGACAAAATCCATATGCCATGGATTTCCATTCCTCCCCGCTCTTGAATGCAACCGCTTCCATTAACGAACCGGGATGGATTGCCAAAGGACAGGATTCCTACCTTCTCTATACACATTTCCCTTATACGCCCGCTATTTTTTTGGTCACCATTCCTTTTTCATTGGCGTTTCCCACGCTTTCCTTTTACTGGATTTGTTTCCTACTCCTTTGGATTCTTTTCTTTTTCATCCTTCTCATGATTAAAGATCCATTTTTGCGTGAAGGGATGCTCCTATTTATCTTTCTCAACCCGTTCATTCTTTTTTCGGTTTTGTTGGGGCATGTGGCGGACTTTTTAGGGCTCGTTCTCTTGCTGCATTTTGTTTTTTTTGTATTTCGTCACCGATTTTTTTTGGCGGGACTTACACTCGGCTTGTTAGTACTCACCAAACTCTATTTTCTCCTTCTCGTTCCCTTCCTGCTGGTTTATTTTTTCGAAGCGAGACAAAAAGGATTGTTTCGAGGCCTCTTGGTGAGCATGTTCATGATGTCTCTTCCCTTCCTCGTATGGGATCCGCTTCCTTTCCTTGACGACACCATTCTCATCTATCTCCGTTCGGGTCCAGGGAACCTCGTTATTTGGAAAGACACTGTGGGAATCTTTCCCCTCCTTGCATCCATCGGTATTATTTCTCCACAATTAGAATGGGTTCCCACACTCACCATGCTTACCGTTTTCATTCTCATTTTTGTGTTTTTTTTGCGCCAAAAAAATCATTCGTTCTCCCACGCGCTCGCCTATTCCACACTTGCCTCTACCGCCGTTCTTTTCTTTTCCAAATTTTTTAGCTTCAATTATTTATCACTCCCCTTTACCCTCCTTGCAGGATTGTTACTGTGGAAAATTTTACACGCTCAACCAAGCCAATCTCTTTTTTCAATACCGAATTAATTTCCATTATTATCCATATGCTTCAGACACATGTAAATCCGAATAGCAGTATGCTTTTTCCCATCAATGATTCGTTTCACTTCTTTAACTAGTTCAAACTCATACTGTAGCAAAAAATCATTGACGGGATAAAAGTGCCCCAAACAAAAAAACCAACCGCGAGCGCAATGATTGAAAACCATTCAAGCAACACACTCACCCCATTGAAGAAATAAAAATCCATACGAGAGTGAATGTACAAGAGGCTATTTAACTAATGTCACCGGCGCAATGTGCGTTAATCCATACATGTAGGGTTGTAGCACGGGAGGGACGTCAAATCCTCCATCCGGGGTTTGATAGTTTTCAAGAATGGCTCGCAGCATGCGCGCGGTGGCAATTGCCGTCGCGTTGAGCGTGTGTGCGTAGCGTTTGCTTCCATCGGGAGAGGAAACCTTAATGTTGAGCCGCACGGCCTGATACGTTGTACAGTTAGAGAGCGAGGCGAGTTCGAAGTATTTTTTCTCGCGGGGAGACCATCCTTCAATGTCATATTTTTTGGCGGCAACGATTCCCAAGTCGCCCGTGCAGACATTCACGACGCGGTAGGGTATTCCTAATCCTTGGAATAATTTCTCCGTGTTCGAAACCATTCGTGTGTGGAATGCAGGGCTTTCTTCCGGGGAGCAAATGACTATTTGTTCTATCTTGTTGAATTGGTGCACGCGGAAAAATCCTCGTTCGTCTAATCCGTGTTTTCCCACTTCGCGGCGAAAGCAGGGAGATAATCCCGCGAGTTGAATAGGTAATTGGGAGGAAGGGAGGGTTTCATTCATGTATTGCGCGGTCAAGGGATGCTCGCTCGTGGCAATGAGGTGCAAGTCTTCGTTTTCTATTTTGTAGAGTTGGTTTCCAAAATCAGACAAGTCAGTGACTCCTTCGTAGGCGGCCCTGTTCATGAGCACCGGAGGAGTGTACGGAATGAAACCATCCCTCATTAACATGTCGAGGGCGTAGCGTTGCAATGCCAAATCCAATAACACTAATGGCCCCTTAAGTGCGAAGAATCCGGTTCCGGATATTTTGACGGCGCGATCAAATTCGGCACCATCCACATTCTTAGCCACTTGAGCGTGTGTCAACACTTCAAAATTTTTTTCAGTTATTTCGCCCCATGTTTTGACTTGAACGTTTTGCGTGTCGTCTTTTCCAAATGGCACGTCTTCCGCGAGCAAGTTGGGTAATTTCATTAGTTTTTCGTGAATTTTTTCTTTCAATTCTTTTTGGATTTTCTCATTGAGTATAATTTGTTCTCCCACGCTCCTGGATTCTTGTACAAGTTTTTGTTTCTCCATGGGATTGTCTTTTACTTTGGCGACTTGTTGAGTCAATTGATTGCGCTTGGCGCGCAGGCCTTCAACTTCTTGCAAGGCTTTACGGTACGCAATGTCTTCCCCCGCGACTTGATCGAATAACTCCAGGTAGGGAGCATATTGTCTTCGCGAGAGGTTTTCGCGCACTCCTTCCACGTGTTCGCGTACGAAATGAATGTCGAGCATACACGTTAAACAAGTGAAAAACGGGTTTTAAACCCCCGTGTGTGAGTCAGTTTAAATATACCCTGCGCGGGGAGAATAGTATACTGTTTTGAGTGATTACACATGGGCACGGTTGCAGATTTTTTTAAGGGATTCATCAAGAGTACGAAGATTATTGCCCAGAAAGTGGGTGCCTTCGTGATGCTGGTGTTCTTCTTAGGAGTGCTCATGGGAACCTACATTGCGTTTGCGGGCTTGTCGTTGTTGTGGGTCGCGGCATTTGGACTCGTGGTTGTAGTGTTTTGGAATGATTTTGGAGAGGGAGTGGGGATACTCTTGCTCTTGTTGATTGTTTTCTTTTTCATGCCGTATTTGTTGCCGCAGATTCGGATTTAGAACGCAAATAGTTCATGCACAAAAATGATTCCATTATTTTCGTGCGTGCGCGGGACAAACGTTCACAAAATCGCAGCGCGTACAGGCAAAACCTACTTTGGTGGGAAATAATCCCATTTGTTTGTGAGATTCAATTCCGTTCGCGAGCGTTTGCGCTTTTTGCACGGATGTGCGCACGTTTTCAGGGTTTACGTTTACGCGCACGGTTTTTTGATGGGTTAAATAATGCCAGTGCAATTCGATGGAAGAGAGTGGCGCGTATTCGTGTGCGACCATTCCTGCATACAAATTAGCTTGGAAATTTGTGGCGAGTGCTTTTTCACCCATTTTTTGCGTGCCGGTTTTGTAATCGTGAATGATGAGCGCGTCATCGGAGGGTTGAGAGATGCGGTCCGCAAATCCAATCAACCATTGTTTGGCGCGCGGATTGAGCGGAAACAATAGTTTCTTTTCCACCGCAATCGTGGCACCTTTTTCGCATGTTAAATAGGTTTCAAAATACCACGAAACATTTTCTTCACTGCGCAGGAGGAAGGGAGCTAATTCTTCGGGAGAAATGGGAATGGGTGACTCCGCAAGGGCCGTGTTCCAGAGTTCGGGGATTTTATTTTTTAATTCAACAAGGGTTGGCAATTGTTGCGCGTCCAAGATTGTGCGGTGCGCGTGCTCTAGCACCGCGTGAACAATGCTCCCGCACGCCATGGGCAAGTCCACGCGCATCTCGTCTTCGGGAATTTTGGTCTTCCAGACATATTTGTGCGCATACGCTTGAGGGCATGCTTCGAATGTAGTGAGGGAGGAATAGGAGTAGGGGGAGGGCACGAATACGAAAACGATTGGTATGAATATAAGCCTAGAGAGGGTGTCCCGCCAATGTCTTTTTATTTTCAGGAAGAATGAACACCCTATGCGTACGCTCAACCAACGCGGTCAAGAGTCGGCTCCCTTCGAATTATTGATTGCGGTTATTCTCATGGGTTTTGTTTTGTTTGCGGGATATCAAGCCATGGAGCGATTGCACGAGCAGACGTGTGCGAATACGATTAATGCCACCCTCGAGGGTATGGCGAGAAATTTGCAGAATGTGGTCACGGGAAAAGGGAGTGCCCAATTGCGTTTTTCGTTCGATAGTTGTTCGGCTAAAATTAATGATTGTGATAATTTTTCCACACTCTCAACCACGACCGACATCATGTGCATTCAATTAATTGATTCTACCGACCCGAATGTGTGTTCGAGTTATTGTTCTTCCGCGCGAAGCATTTGCTCACTCATTCAATACAAGGGAAAGAATGACACGTTCACGAAGTGTGTGGATATTTCTCCCTCGACTATTTTTCCCACGCAGGGTAGTGCGCAATGTCCTGATCGTTCCTCGGAAGGGTGGACTTTGCAGGATTTTTCCAGTGAAACCATTCAGCAGGGAACGTATTCCTTTCTCAAAGCCAGTGATTTGACGGCAACGGTTCCCATTGTGTGCGCGTATTTGCGCACGGGATGATTTGCGATGAATAAAATGATAGAAACGAGTAATGGTGGCGTTCCATGATTGAATTTATTTTATCCAAAATCAACTTGCTCATTTTGGTGGTGGCATTATTCTCCATTATTTCTTTTTTCACGTTAAACGTGGGGGGAATTTTTCTCGCGGGAGAGGTGAAACAAGAATTGGACAAGTACACATATTCCATTAATGGCATGCTCGTCGCCCCCACGACGTGTGATAGTAAGCCTATTATTATTCCGAGTAAGTTTTCGAGCTTTGGAAACAATGTGTATTATCACTTGTCCATTGCGGCATTCACGGACACGGTGAACAATACGGGAACGCGGATTATTTTTTCAGTAAATGACATCAAGAGACCTAACACCGTGTTGGCCGCGTCTTCCGTGAATACTCCTGCGAATGTGGTTATTTTGGATATGAGTTCCGGCACTCCCGTTGAAGTGTTGCCGGGGGAGGAATTGGTTCTTGACCCCCAGAATGTTCCCCCACTGAATGCATTTTATGCCGTAAAGAGTGTCAAATTGGGCATTACTACGTTGTACGTGTTTCCCTGCGCGATTACCGCATCGGGGGACACGTGCACGGGTTCGAGTGGTGCTAAAGTTCAAGTCAATAATTACCTATCCTCGCGCGGAGAATCATTCGTATGCTAGTTCAACCTAAAAATAAATCGGGAAAAAAATACACGCGTTCCACACAATCATCCCGCGGCTACTTGGGGCCGATTGGGGATGACATTCCAAGTTTGATTCCTATTATTGTGGGCATGATTACTTTTTTTGCCGCGTTCACATTCACCTTGAATGAGTATAATCAGCGCTCCGCGTCATTTTCGGCTGATCGAGACACACTCATCATTGCGAATGCGTTGAAAGGAGATAGTTACTTGTCCACGTTTCAAGAGTTTGATGACGCATGTAAGGGTATTCATGTCAGGGGATTGAATTATTTTGCGGGCATTGTTGACTCATCGCAATGGAATAAAATTATTCAGGATACGCGGCAAAATCAGCAAGCGGGTGGGAGTTATCATCAATTGAGTTTCGTCGCGGATCATATTTTTCCCATTGGAAACAATCCATTATTGTGTTCCACTGGGCTCGCCACGCCGGTGGATGCGGATATTCTCTCCCAAGCGCTGCGCGACCACCAATACGTAGTATTATCCCTTCCGATTGCGTTAGAAATTCCCACCGCGGTGGTGCCGGGAACCCTGGTGGTAATCACGTGGAGGGCGAGTTGATGAGTGCGAATAAAAAATTGTGGCATTCCAAAACGCGTGCTCATTCGCGTGCACAAGCAGCCGTCACGGATGCATTATTCTTACTCATCATTGTTTCCTCCCTCACGGGTTTTTTGTTTATTTTTGCAGCGAATTATGGGAAAGGAATCTCTGACCAAGTAAATCGGAATGATAATTTTGAGTTTGCTTCTTCCGCACTCAAAACAATCATGTATCAATCAACACCGCGTGATTCGAATCAGCAGATTAATGTGTTGAGTCCCGATCCCGATTTGGAGTTGGATTATTTGATGGCACTCGTGAAAGAGGATTATGCGGATGATCAAGTTTTGTCGGATAATACAAAACGTAACCTGGCACGCTCCACATATTTGGTGATGCGCCCCGTAGCGGATACGCAGGATTATTTGTTTGCTATTAACACAGCTCAAAAATATGTTTTTGTAATGGTTTGGCGTACGAATTTTGATGTGCAACTAGATCCCAACACGGGTAAGCCGATTCGTTTTCAGAATGTGGGATTGAATGCGGGAGAAACGCACGAATTGTTTTTTTGCGACCCTAAGTTGAGCGATAATGCTGTGCAGAAATTGTTTTTGCGCGTGGGCAATACCGTGCAAGCACAGGCACTAATTAACATGGTGGAATTTACGGGCAAGGCGTTTTTGTTGACGCAGGA
>VGJJ01000037.1 GCA_016867455.1 Candidatus Iainarchaeum sp.
CGAAATTTATGGAAAATTTGCTAGTGGAAAAACCCAATGGTGCTTTCAAACGGCCGTAACGGTACAAAAGGCCGTGGAAGACGGTGGATTAGGAGGGAATTGTTTGTATATTGATTCGGAAAACTCATTCCGACCCGAACGAGTGGTGTCTATTGCAGAAGCTAATGGAATGAACCCCGATGACGTGTTGAAGAACATTTTTGTTGCCCGAGCCTACAACGCCGACCACCAAATGTTGTTAGCGGACAAGGCAGCAGAAATGATTAAGGACAAAAATATCAAATTGGTTATTGTGGATTCACTCACTGCCCAATTTCGAAGTGAATTCATTGGACGAGGACAACTCGCGGATCGACAGCAGCGATTAAACAAACACATGCGCACACTGCAACGCTTAGCGGAAGTGAATAATGTTGCGGTGTTGGTAACCAACCAAGTCATGGAACGACCCGATATTATGTTTGGGGACCCCACTGCACCGGTTGGAGGAAACGTGGTCGGACACGCCAGTAAAACACGATTGTATTTGCGCAAAGGAAAAGAAAACAAACGCATCGCCAAACTCGTGGACAGCCCCTCACTCCCGGATGGAGAAGCTGTTTATTCAGTGACGGAACGCGGAATAGAAGACGTGGAAGAATGATTATTCCAAGTGGGTTGGCGAAACACCAGCCCATTATTTCTTTTTCTTCACCAAGGATTGCTTTTCTAGAATAAGTTTTTCTCGATTTACGAATTGATACAACCCACTCACAACCATCACAAGACCAGCCATGATTAGAAATAAAGAATACCATCCTGTTTGCGTTTGAGAACCCAGCAACAAAAACAAACCGAATAGAACAATGCCTAATTGGTACCAACCGCTCTTTAACAGACGAATATCCTCATCCACTCGTTTCTTTCGAGACCAGGAAAACGTCTCGAAAAGAGAACCCAAAATAAATACTTGTTTCGTCTGCAAAGTAACCAATAACAAACAAACAGACGCCAAAAATAGGAACCAAGGAATGGAAAGTAAAGGCGGTTTATCCAGCCATGTCCAATAGGCGGACAAAAAAGCAACCACCACTAAAAACAAAATAATAGAATTCAACTTTCGGCTGAATGAACCAAAAACGTGTTTTTTCATAAACGATTACACCGCCAAAACAATCTTTTTACTCGCAATCAGATGCTTAATCAAGCGCTCAAACGTGTACAAAAGAATGCCCACAAAAACAAACAAAATCATAGCAGACGCGGCAAATTCAAACGAAATGTACATCCCAAAAAGATTAACCGCATTCATAATGGAAAAAACAATCGCCAAAACAACACAACCCGCAAACAATTGCCCCCAAATGGAAAGAGAAAAAACAATGAGCGGAAATTCTTTTTCTTAGAATAATATTTTTGAACATCCCAATTCTGGGGAGGGAACTCAATATACACTAAAAAAGCAATAGCAAAAATGACTAAGACCTCAATCAAAAGCTTGAAATAATCCCCGCGCCCCGTAAAAAATAGGGCAAACAAAAGAATAACCGAAAAAGCAAAGAGAAACGACTATTATTCGAAACCCAAGTAAAAAAAGGGGAAGACATTGAGAGAAAAACGTATGGGCCTTTATAAAATATCCTAACGAATGGCAAGGGGAAATATGCCCTAAGCATTTAATAGGCAAAAAAACCCCGTGAACACATGACCGAACTATTCTATAATGACTATTTGAAAGCCAGTGAAAAATACAAACAAAACGCCGGTGCTGCAAACGAAGCGTATGCCGCGTGGAAGACGCAAGTCATGGCTGCGGGGGCATTGGACAAGAAGACCAAGGAATTGATGGCCCTCACCGCCGCATGCGCCATCCAGTGCGAGTACTGCATCGATTCGCACGCGCAGAAAGCCAAAGCCTATGGCGCCACGGAAAAAGAGGTCGCGGAAGCGATCATGGTCGCGGCCATCGTGAAGGCAGGAACCGCGATCAGCTACGGGGTCAAGGCCCTGGAGCACTACGAATAGGCATCCTCCAAATCCTGAATCGCGTCCTCCAACCCATCGTTGAACTCGTCATCCGCTGGTTCCGCCAATGGCGGCTGGGGGGCAGGGGATTCTTCGGTTATGGAGGGATTTTGAATCCCGACGGGGGGATTATTAGACGGAACTGCAGTCGAAATCGGAGTTTCCAGAGTGCCTTGCGTTGATTGGTATTGGATGCACCCGCTCAAAAAAAGGAGTGCCAATGCCCCCGCCATGATTAACCGCGTCATTCGGTTTCCTCCGGCAATGAATCCTTGATTTGCTCCACGAATTCTCTCCATTTGGTTTGAACCTGCCGAATCAAATCGATTTTGGCCTGTTTGGTGCCCGCGGCCGAATACGATTGCTTGGTTTCCTCGATGTATTGGATGAATGCCACGATTTGATTCTGCGGCGCGCCTTCTTGGTGGAAGTAGAGGGCTTTTTGGGACAGTTGGTACAACCTAAATTTGACGAGCTTGTCTACGTTCGCGCGCAATTTCTGCTTGCACAGCACCTTATTGGCCGTGTTGAGTGTCTCACAACGCGCTCGTTCGGTGGGTATGGATGCTGAAAATCCGATGGCGGTGCGGGCGCAGGCCAATCGCTCCCCATCGGTTTCATTCAGCCAGCAGGGCTGGACGGATTCATAAAAATCATAGCAATCGAGTTTTCCCTGCAGCACTTTCGCGCGGCACTCTTCCGGCTGGTAATCCAACTGCCCCGTAACGGGGAAACCAAGGCGACAGAGGATGCGCTCCGCCATCGAGGATTGGTTTTGGCAGCCGAATCCCGCTTCGCGCGACGCAATCGCATTCTGGAGAGCCAATTCTTCTGCCGAAGGGCCGGAACTTCCACCGCCCCCACCACCCCCGCCGACGCCGAGTACGAAGGGCACCAACCCCACGATCAGCACGAGGGTGAGTCCTGAACGCATGTATTGAATACGCGGATGGACTATTTATAAGTTAACCGAAAATGGTTCAATGGCTAAAAAAAAAAGTTCCTTTATCCCGGAAGAAAGAAATGGGCCGGGAATAATCGTAATTACCCCCGGGTTGCCAGCTTCCATTCCCGTGCGGAAAAGGCACGGTAATACTGTTGATAAAAATGAAAAAATTCCCCCACTTTCCTCCGACCGAGTATTGACACGAGCGCGGGCTTCATGTCTGTCAACTGGTATAACCAAGGTGATTGAGTCACCATGGCTTCAATTTTCGAGTGCAGGAGCTTGTTTCGCGTTGAACGATGATCAACGCCCATTCGGAACAAGGCATAGCGCGAGGAAACCCGGGCAAGATCACGCACATAATGAATATCATATACCGGGGGTCGGAGCAACATCTCCTCCTGGCGTTTGGATATTCGATCGGCTTCGTCGAGCAACTGTTTCTCCTCCAACTCGCCGGTAGCGGTTTTTTTTTGGTGGTCGAGCTCATTTAGACGCCGGTAAATCTGCTGGGTTCGGGATTCCAATTGAACATATTCGTGGGATTGGTGCGGGACTCCCTGGCGCTGTTCGACCCGAGAATGTAACAAGCGGCGAATTCGAATCTGACTCTCAGGATAATCCAAGACTCGACTGGCTTTGCGGAGAGCGTATTTCTTTCTCCGATGACTCGGAAAAAAAAACTCAAACGCCTGCACAATCCTTCGAAACGGTTTTCGCGGCACAAAAATAGAGCGAACGGCGGCTATAAAAAAGCACTATTTCGAGCGGAGCGCCTGCAAGGCGGGCTTAACGGAAACCCTGGAGTCCAAGCCTTCTAACGGATAGACCTCAATCACCGGTTCCTCATATGGGTGCACGGACCGGAGGATCTTCACGACGTCATCCACTTTCGAGGCCGGACACGTGCTCTCCACACGCACTTCCTGAATCATCTCCCGCCGATTCAAACGGCCTTTGAAGGGCTTGCTTCCCTTTTGAGCAATCCAGGTACCGTGACCAAACGTCAAGAAGGCGCAACCCTCGTATTTTCCATCTCCCAACGTGCCGCAACCATTTTTTTGCAGTGCTTCTAACATCTCATCCATGTGTGATTTGGGGGAATATACTACTAGTTTGAACATCGCATTCTTCGTCATACAACAAAACCTCGATTCACCATTTCTCCACTAAAACGTTTTCAGTAGGAAATTTCAGCGTATCAATACAAAACTTGATCAACTCTTCCGTGACAGAAGGTTTGCCGCACAAGTAAACTTTTGTTTTCATTTTATTGGGAGAATTATAATTCATTAAAACATCCTGCAAGTGACCCGAATGATGCTTCCATTTCTCATCGGGGCGAGACGCAACAATTTCAAGTTTGAAATTTGAAAATTTTTGGGCAAGCATTTCCAATTCTTCACGATACATGTACTGGGAAGGATAACGGAAACCAAAATACAAAGTAATAGGGACTTTCACATTCTTGTTCAAGAGCGTGCGAATCATGGAAATCATGGGAGCAATGCCCGTTCCGGTGGCAAGAAAAACATACTCGGGAGCATTTTCGTCCAGCATGAATTTTCCAAAAGGACCTTTGACAATAATTTCCTCCCCTACTTTGGAGTGTAAGAGGCAGTGGGAAACACCAGTAGGGGAACCATCACCGATGCAGAATTCCAACACGTGAGGGTGGGTGGGGGAAGAGGAAATAGAATAGGAAGCAAACTTGAGCATGTTTTGATTCGCAAGCAAACGTACGGAATCGTGACCCAACATGGCAAACTGTCCGGAGACGTACGAAAAGGGAATGCCGGAAGGAATAGGAATTTCAAAGACGCGCGTAGAAGGACCATCCGGAGCGGGATAATCGACTATTTTACTAATGCGCGTTTTGAATTCAACCATACCCTACATCGGGAATGAACACTTTTAAATGGAAGTTATGTTAGCGAGATTTCCCCTTGTTAAACGCATGAGAAATCTCATTTTCAAGCGTCTTGCACGCTTCCTTCGTGGCTAAACGGACTTTCCAATTCACGGACTTGGCATAAATGGGACGGCCCGCTCCTTCGATGGTTAATTTAACCGTTGTTTGAGCACGCAAACCTGACTTGTTGGTTTGTTTGAAAACGGCCTTGAGACTATGATCCGATTTGAGGACGCGAGCCACTTTAGTAAACGTGCGCGAGAGGGTTTCCTCAACGAAAGCACGGTCAATGGCATCAATGTCCGGGAGATGAGTAATGGAAATAGGCAGTACGGGTCGAGGCTGATTGGATAAATAATAATTGAAAATATCCTGCGTCGTGATGAGGCCTTTGCCTTGAACGACTACCACAGGATTGTTCTGCGACGCGAGAGATTTCAATACATTGGACGCTTTTTCGGAACCCAACATAGAGACAGGATTTTCATCCATGAGACTTTTGACTTGCACAGTCATCGCGGAGGATTGATCAATGGACTTGGTGCCATATCCTTTCTTGTACGCCCCGCGGGAACCACGGTCGACGTTCAAGAGAATATCTCCAGCTAATTCTTCCAGCTTCAAAATACCATCAATGTTACCGCGCTCACCCATTACTGCCAGCTTGCGAATATTTTTGCTGCGCATAAGCTGCAAGGCTTTCCCCACATCATCATCGGGAGAAACGGAAAGAGGATTAGCCGAAACCAATTGGGACGCGCTCACGTTTGAAAAAACAGTACTTTTGACGAGCGCATTCAGCAATGCGCGAGCAGGAACCACACCAACGACTTTCTGTTTTTCCACTACTGGAAGGGCACGCACATCCGCATCGCGCATCAAACGAATGGCATCATCCAGGGAATGAGACGAAGTGAGCGTGGGAGCCATGTGAAGAATAGACGAAATTTTTGATTTAGAAACATCCACGTTGCGCAATAAACTTGAATTGGAAACGAGACCCTTGTAATCGTCACCGTTTACGACCACGACAGGAAGGCCTTCGGATTGTTTTAATATGGACATGAGCTTCGAGACGGGAGCATCATGCAAAATAGTTGCAAAATCGGTTGAAATAAGAGAGGAAATCGATTGCTGCGTTGTATTATTGCCCATTAAAACCACCTTCATTGAATAGGATGTTGTTTTTGGGATTTAAGAGGGTGTTGGATGAAAACAACGAACGTTAAACGCGGTATTTCTTCAGAAAATCACGCGCAAACACGTTAAACGTGCCCTCGCGAATACTCGTGCGAGCGGTCTCCATCGTTTTTTGCATGAATGCTAAATTATGATGCGAAAGAAAACGGAAACCAGACTCTTCATTGTTCTTGGACAAATGATGAATGAGGGCCTTCGAATACGTGGTGCAAACGAAACACGCACACTCATCATCCAGCGGAGAAAAATCCTTGGAAAAAATATTATTTTTGATGGAAACCCTTCCTTTGGAAGTAAGAGCGAGGCCATGCCGCGCCGTGCGCGTGGGAAAAACCGAATCAAAAATATCCGCACCGGAAGAAATAGCCATAATGATGTCCTCGGGCGTGCCGAGACCCATGACATACATGGACTTGTGCTCGTCCATTTCCTTCCTACACGAGGTAATTATTTTTTGCATAATGGGCTTGGGTTCTCCAATGGCTAATCCCCCGAGTGCGAGGCCGGGAAAATTCATTTCATTCAGCGCACGCATTCCTTTTATGCGCAAATCAAGGTGGGTGCCTCCTTGATTGATACCAAATAATAATTGTTTTTTGTTTTCGTGGGCTTTCTCACAGCGAGCGGCCCAATTTATTGTTCGAGTGAGTGTTTTAGCATAGAACTCTTTTCCCTGCGCCTCACCGTAGCGGGGCACATCATCCAAACACATGGCGACATCGCTGCCCAACGTGTTTTGCACTTCAATGGCCTTTTCGGGCGTGAATAATTCTGATTTCTTCGTGAAGGGATTATTCAACACCACCCCCTCCTCTCTACGCTCACGTAAAAACACTTCATCCAAAAGTTGAAAACCACCCGAGTCGGTAAACAAATTGTGCTTCCACGTCATGAACTGGTGAATACCACCCGCTTTTTTGATAGTAGAGAGACCGGGACGCAAATAGAAAATAAACGCGTTTGAAATCATGCAACGAAAACCTAAATCGGAAACCTCACTCAGCGCGAGGTGTTTCACACTTCCTTTCGTGGCCACCGGCATGTAAAAAGGAGTTTCAATTTCACCATGGGAAAGTTTGAGCTTCCCCGCGCGGGCTGAGGATTTTTCATCGCTGTGCGTGAGAGAAAAGGACTTGGTCATAATGTAAAGAAAAAGCGAGGAAATTTAAGGGGAAGGGAAGGCATTACGCCTTCGGCCCATTCCACTTTCCTGCTTTAACACGTTCCACGGCAATACGCATCGCCGCGTCACGGGGAATTAGTTTGGTGTGATCCATCTCATGGAACATGGCTTTCACATTCTTCTTGATTTTATTCTCCACCATATGGAACATCATCTTTGGGGTACCGCCAATGTGCTCCACATACGAGGAAATGACCCCTCCCGCATTAGCCACAAAGTCCGGAACAATCAGCGTGTTGCGGCCATCCAATTTGGCCTCAATGGCAGGAGACATACAAATATTGCTCCCTTGGACAATCAGCTTGTGCTTGAGTTGATGAACGTTATCACTTGTAACAAGGTCAGGAATGGCCGCGGTGACTAACACGTTAGCGGGAGCCGTGAGAATGTTGCTTCCTTTATGCGCGTGCTTACCACGATAACGCACCACGTGTCCAAATTCTTTTTTAGTATTCATCAAACGCTCATAATCCAAACCCGTTTTGTCCACGATGACACCGGATGAATCCGAGACCGCAGTAACGGGAACATTCCACTCGGACAAAAACTTGTGAACGAATGTGCCCACGTTACCATATCCTTCAATCGCCACCCTCGCATCCTCGGGACGAATGCCCAAGTATTCCAATGCCAGCATGGTGGAGTGTGCAACCCCAAATCCCGTCGAACCGAGCTCGTGAGGAATACCCCCCATTTTAGCGGGCTTTCCCGTACACACTTTACGATTTCCCGCAGCCAAGGCAATTTGACCCATTTCTTTTTCCGTCGTATTAATGTCCGGACCGGCCACGTATAAGGAGGGAGCAATGCCTTTCAACGCACGACCAAATGCCTCAATGACCTGCTTCTTTTTTTGCGGAGACATCGTTTTAGGGTCGGCAAAAATTCCACTCTTTCCTCCACCAAATGGAAGATCAGCCATGGCATTCTTCCACGTCATCGTCCGTGCAAGTCGCATGACTTCATTTTCACTCACACTCCCGGTCATGCGAATACCACCCTTCGCAATTCCCCGGCGAGTGTTGTCAATCACCATCACGCCGCGCATGCCGGATTTAGGATCATACACGCGAATAATTTTTTCGGGACCAAACTCATCAAAACTTGCCATAGGTAAAACACCCTCCAACCAATGCAAAAAAGAAAAAATTGAGAGTTTAAAAGAACACGGGAACAAACGTCCAAAAATACAAAAAAAATGAAAAAAAATCAGACTGAATGAGGAAAGAAAAAAAACTAGTATTTTTTCTCCGCCTTCAAGTGTTCAATATACCACTCTGCTTCCAACGCGGCCTTGCAGCCGCTGCCCGCAGAAGTAATGGCTTGCTTGTAACGGGGATCCATCACATCCCCCGCGGCAAAAACACCGGGTTGATTCGTGGAAACGCCAGTCACGCGAATAAAACCATGCTCATCCAAATCAACAAATCCTTTCAAAAAATCCGTGTTGGGAACATGACCAATGGCGAGAAAAAAACCATCCGTGGGAATTTCACGCTCTTTGTTGGTTTTCAAATTCTTAATTTTCACTGATTTGACAAACTTTTCTCCCAATACTTGCGTGGGAACAGAATCCCAAATGACTTCAATCTTATCCTTCAATGCTAATACACGCGACTGCATGATTTGGGATGCTTTGAATTCATCGCGACGGTGGACAATGTAGATTTTTTTAGCAAACTTGTAGAGCGCGAGAGACTCCTCCATAGCCGAATCGCCACCACCCACAACAATAGCAGTTTTGTTGCGGTATAACGCCGCATCGCACACCGCACACGTGGAAACCCCCTTTCCAAAATAATCCCACTCACCGGGAATACCCGTCATGCGCGCATCCGCGCCTGTGCACAAAATAATGGTTCGACCAATAAATTTTTTTTCCTCGGAAGTAGTGA
>VGJJ01000038.1 GCA_016867455.1 Candidatus Iainarchaeum sp.
AATAACGCTGCTTTTCACGCCCTTCATGCGTGTTCGTGGGTTTTATTCCTTAAAAAATGCGCTTGTTTGCGTGTTATTCTTTTTCGGGAATGAGTCTTTCTAAGAATTCGTCCATGGAGAATGGAGTCAAGTCTTCATATGCTTGTCCTGTTCCAAAAAATAATACGGGTTTTTTCAAATTGTGCAAAATGGAGATTACTCCTCCTCCCTTCGTGTCGGTGTCGAGTTTTGTTAGTATGAATCCATTGATTCCTATCGCTTCATCAAATGTCCTTGCTTGCGTGAGGATGGCCTGTCCCGTGTAGCTCTCTCCCACGTATATTTTGGCATCCGGTTGAATCACGCGTTGTATTTTTTTGAGTTCTTCTAATAAATTCTTGTTCGTGTCTTGTCTCCCGGCCGTATCAATCAACACCACGTCCGCGTTTTCCGCCTTGGCTGCTTTCACCGCGTCATATGCCACGGCGGCTGGGTCGGCTCCGTATTGGTGTTTGACTAATCGTGCATTCAGTTTGTTGGCGTGTACATGCAGTTGTTCGATGCTTCCTGCGCGGAAGGTGTCCGCGCTTGCGAGTATGACTTTTTTTCCGGTTTGTTGGAAATAATGCGTGAGTTTGGCGATGGTGGTTGTTTTTCCCGCGCCATTGGGTCCTAGAATGAGGATGATTCCCGGTTTTTTTCCGCGTATCGCTTGTTCCACGTCAAAGGGGTGCACGTCGATGATTTCTCTCATGGCATGTTTGATTTCTTTCAAGATAACCTGGGTTGGGTTTTCTCGGCTGGAAATAACCTTGTTTGTCAAACGTGTGCGTAATTCGGTAATGAGTGCTTGCGTCGTTCCTAATTCGACATCGGCTTCTAATAATGAGAACTCAAACTCATCCAAGAATTGGTTTACCGTTTCCTCGTTGAGTGTAATCGTTCCCGTGAATAATCCGCCTATTTTTTGAAATACTCCTATTTTGGTGGCTATTTCTCGTTCGTCGTGTTGTTTGATTTCCGGCAACGGTTGTGCGTCTTTTTTTTCTTTGTTCAGGAATGGGATTTCCCCTTCCGTGGTTTCGTATTCGTTTTTGGAGGATTCGTTATTGTTTATTTCGGCGCTTTCTATTTCCTCTTTCGTTTTTTCAATGGGTGCTTTTTTTTCGTGCGTGTGCGTATTTGTAGTGTGAGTGTTTGTATTTTTTTCCGCAGGTGATGGCGGGTTGGTTTGTTTTGCAGTTGTTTCTTCTGTCTGCGGGATGGTGCTGCTTGTTTCGTTTGTTTCTTTTTCATCCGTTGTGCGTGCGCTTCCTAATACTTTTTCCGCAAACCCGCTTATTTTTTTTCGGAGCAGGTCAAACATACGTTAACCTCTTCAGGATTTTTTTCCTTGTTTTTGACTCATTTTTAGTAATGCAGTCATTCCCTGGAGGTTTTGTCGCGTGGTCGCAATTTCTTTGTCCACTTGTTCCAAATCTTTGGCGTAAATTTTTTCGCGTTCAACGAGTTCTTTTTCAATATCTTCCATGCTTGATGGTAATACCACGTTTCCCGGCAGCGTGCGTTTGAATGAGTTTGCGGTAATCGTCCCGCTTACGTAAATTCCTGCTCCGATGGGGATGATGCTTTCTTTGCTTCCTTTTCCGAGCTCGGTGATGTTTTGTTTGACCACACTATTTTCGCTCATCATTCGCATAACCGTGCGTTTTCGTTTGGTTAACTGCATGAGTTTGTCTTTTTCGACGGCGCGGAGGTAGCGTACTTGTTCTACTGTGATGGTTTGCTGGTTTCCTTTTTTTGTTTCAGCCATATACAATCATCCCTTCTTTTGGCGTTTGATCCTATACTAGTTCATTTGCTCGCAAGGCAATTAAACCTACTTGTTTAATCCCGGGTGTAATCCCTCATCAATTCGTGCTAATTCAGGTCCGCTTGTTCGTTCCCCAACCACGATTCCATACGTGTTGGCTATCACTGAGTTTCCGGGGAAGGGGTCACCATAATTAGCTGTGGTTGTGATTCCCGCTGCGTGGAATATGGCATCAAGTGCTTCCATTTCTTCAGGAGTTGTGCGTGGGTGCGCGAGGAATCCTTTCTCCGTTGCGAGTACGCATGATCCTGCGAGTTCACTGGAGGCAATGCTCATGACATGTAATGGTATTCCTAGGAATTTTTCAATGGCTATTTTTTCTTTCTCCGGAATGAGTGGGGAAATGATCCCGCCGTTTTTTTGCACGCACACGAGGTTTCCTATCGCTGTTATTTCGTGCATCACGTGAACATGGATGCCATTTTTTTCTAAGTGGTTTATTTCTTCTTTCGTTATCGTGCTCGCCGCGAGTAATTTTTTTCCCAATCCTTTTCCTAATACTCCCAATAAGTGCGTGTCTGCAATGGTGGTGGGGATGGTTTTCACGTTTAATGTGTCTTCTATTTTTTTGATTTCTCTCGCTTCCATAAACGCGGGAACGAGTGCGTATTCATCCGTGACCACGCAGAACAATCCAATGTAAGGGCTTCCTTTCAGTGAGATGGTTTTGATGTTCATACACGTTCAACGGACTACTGTGCTTTATCTTTCTTTTCTGCTTTTTGACTTGTTTTGGCAGGTTTAGAAGCAACGGCCTTTTCTACCGCTTTTTCGGTTGTTTTTGTTTCCGCGGCCATGTCTTTATGGCTGGTCTCTTTGCTTTCCGTGGCCTTTTTGGTCGTTGTTTCTTTAGCGGGTTTCTCAAATGCTTTCAAGTCCTTTCCTTGGGGCGTGAACACGTATACTTGGTCTTCTTTCTTTTTCCACACGACTGAGAGTTTGTTCACTTTGTGGTTCATTCCGCGTGCCCATACGACTTGGTTCACATCATTAGAGATGCGGATGTTGTCCATTCCCGCGTGCGTGTGTTTGTTCACGTACTGCTTGATGGCGAAAATCGCACGATTGGCTTTGCGCGTATTGGGTATTCGTACCACGTTGTTCAAATGGATGATGTGTTCATGCGTCATGTGTCTTCACCTTCGTCTTATGCGTCCTTTTTTTTGTGCATGCGATGCGTGTTGGGGTCGTGTTTTCCAACGTTTCGTTTGGTTCCCTTGAAACCTTTTCCTCGTAGAGAGTGTTTGTTCTTTTTCTTGAACATGATTCCCAAATCAATGTTTCTCCATTGTCTTTTTCCTTTTTGGTTGTAAATGCGTTTACGCTTTTTTTGCATGGCAAACACGGGCGCATTGGTCAATCCTGCCGTGATGCGTTTCCTTGTTGAGATAATGAATTTTTTCATTTTTTGGTCTTTATGGCTGCTCATGGTTGTTTCCTCGCTTATTTCCTCGTAATCGTGAATTCCTTTTTGGTTGGAGTCAAGTGTTGTAGGATGTTTTTGACTTCCTCTTCGGATAGTTTTTGACTGAGTCCATTCCTTTTGGCCACTTGCAACACAACCTGGGCGGCTTGGAGATACTTTTCAGGGTTCACCATCCGCACATTCATCAATCGTGTTTTGGCCTCGGGGGTTAAGACTTTGGTCAAGAGTGCGTCCAACTGTCGCTCCGCGGCTGCGCGGTCTTGTTCTATTTTTTTTTCCGTCGCAGCGTTGGATTCTATTTCTCGCGTTCGTTGGGCTCTCCACTCGTCTTCATTCATCCTTACTCACTGCCCTCCTTCTTCTTTTTGTTTTTGGCGTCGTCGTGTTTTCCTTCGCCTTCTTTCTTTCCTCTGCGGAGAGCGTCTCGGATTTCGGAGTCCGCTTTGCTGGCTTTCTTGTACACGCGAACTTTCTTCACGTATCCTTTGGCTGCTTCACTCGCAACACGGGACATGTCATTCAAATATTTTTGTCCTTTGGGTGAAATAGTGCGTCCGCCTTTTTCTCCTTTCTTGACTAATCCTGATTTTTCTAATTGTTGCAATGCTAAGCGGATGATTTTTCCTCCCGCTTTGTAGTGTCGATGAGGTTTTGTTCCTCGGTTTTTTCTTCCCCCATAATAGGATCGTAAACTCTCGGTTCCTAATGGTCCTTCTTTCAAAATGCGATATAAAATGGACGCGCAACGGACGTAATACCAGTCCGGGTCCTGTGGTGCTCGGTCAGCTTGTGCTCCCGTTTTGACAAACGGTGCAAAGTCGGGTGCGATAACTGTCTTTTTCTCTTTCAAATCCTTTGAAACGGTTTCCATGAGGAACCGCGCCGGAACATCAAATACTCCCATTATTTCAACTCCTTTGGGTTGGACCTTTCGGTCCATTTGTTCAACGACTCAAAAATGAGTCATTATACTCCAAAACCCCTCAGAAGGCTTTATAAATAAACGGGCGGGCAGGGGTTTATTTCTTCTTGAAGATGCGTTTCCCGCCCCATCGCCATTCGGGTTTTTCTCCGCGTGTATAACAAATGAAAATGAACACGGCTGTAAATAGAACAAGGAATGGGAAAAATATCCGTGTAAATGGTGTTGTAGGATTTGCGGCGGCGAGCGTTGCCCCTCCTATTGCGATAATAATGTATCCTAGCGTGAGCACCCATCCTTCCCATGTGGAAGGGTACCATCCCCATCCGTATTCTTTTGCGCGGAACCATTTTTCATTTTTTAGTTGATTTTTCATATTCATCTTTTTCCTTTTTTGTAACAAATCCACGTGTAAATGACTGTTGTCGCAGCAGCTGTGAAAAATATTCCTGCTATCATTTGGAAAATACTAATGGTGCGTTCATTTACGAGCCATATGAGCAGGAGTGCCACTGCGATGTTTGAACCGAACCACGCAGTATATGCGAGAAATCCTTCCCTGCTGCTCGCAAACCATCAGGGTCCCTCATATACGACTTGGTGTAGTTTGAACCACGGCTTCTCTTTTTGTTTTATGGATTTTTTTTCGGTTTTCATCATCATTTGTCTCCAATTTTTCTCCGTGTTAACGTGTTGCAAATCAAACAATTTGAGTTGAGCGTATTCCCCTTAATACGCCTTTTCACGTTCACTCCTTCTTCCCATATGTTTTCGCATGTTTTGCAGAAAGAATTTTTGATTTCTGTTGGAATTGCGACGCGAAATCGGGTAGAGAATCCGCGAATGAGTTTAATGTATCTCCGGCTCCGCTGTGGTTGAATACTCCATTCGTTTTGTGCGAGTTCAAACAATCGCCACATTCGTTCAACGGCAATGCGCTGCTGGGGCGTGACACGTTTTTCCATATTTTTTTTGACGGACATGCGTAACGAAGAAGAAAGAAGAATATAACGTCTCGGCCTCTGGAGGATTGAAAATCCTCCAAGTCCCTTAGCGCTGCCCGATAATGCGGGCATGCAGCGACCGGGAATCGAACCCGGACCAGAACCTTGGGAAGGTTCTATCATACCACTAGACTATCGCTGCTTTCTATTCTGATTAATCATTCATTTCATTAGGTTTTTAACGCGCCACGCGTGGCGTTAAATACATTCAAACACGTATACATTTTCATGCCCTCCTCCTACCATCCCTTTGTGAAACCCGGCGTGTTGGAAGTTTTCTCCGGTCCCATGAAGAGCGGAAAGAGTTTAGCCTTGTTGCATCGCGTGGAAAAATTGAAGTACATGAAGGGGGAGAAGTTTCTTGTTTTCAAACCTAAATTGGATACGCGCGACTTGGCGCTGCGTTCTCGTTTTGGTTCTCTTTCTCATGAGTGTATTTTTGTGAATGAGCAAAATCCCGAGGAGATTTTTTCCTTTGTTGAGCGCGATACATCATTGGTCGCGATTGATGAGATTCATTTTTTTGGTCAATTAATTGTCCCCGTTGTTTCGGAGTTGTTGAAGCAGCACAAGAATGTTGTCGTGGCGGGACTCGATACAGATTTTCGCGGCGAACCTTTTGGAAGCATACCGGTATTGCTCAGTTTGGCGGATGAAGTGCATAAGTTGAATGGTATTTGCGACTATCCTGCGTGTAAATCTCCCGCTTCGCGGACGCAGCGCTTAGTTAATGGCATTCCTGCGGATTATCATTCGCCTATTATTTTAGTCGGGGATGAGAAAGAGGGGTATCAGTGTCGTTGCCTCGCGCATCATGAGGTTCCACACGCTCCTTCTTATTCATTTGAAAATGTTCCTAAGCTTGTTCAAAAGAAGTTGGAGCGTGAACAATGATGATTGGTATTATTGGCGGTTCTGGCGTCTATGACGCATCCATTTTGTCGGATGTGAAAACAATTAAGGTTCATACCCCGTATGGTTCGCCTTCGGATGTTATTCATGTTGGAAAATTTGCTCATCATGAAGTAGCCTTCCTCTCGCGTCACGGAAAAGGACACGTGTACAATCCCACGCAAGTAAATTATCGTGCGAATATTCACGCGCTCAAATCCCTGGGCGTCACGCACCTACTTGCGGTATCGGCAGTGGGTAGTTTGCAGGATCATATTCATCCGGGTGATATTGTTTTTCCCGACCAGTTTATTGATCGTACGACGCAGCGCAAACAAACATTTTATGATGGTTCTCAAGTTGCTCATGTTTCGATGGCCGAGCCCTTTTGTCCATCGTTGAGAAATCAATTGAAAGAGAGTGCTCTTCGTTTGAATATTTCTCATTTTGAAAAGGGCACCTATGTTTGCATTGAGGGTCCTCGTTTTTCTACGAAGGCAGAGTCGCATCTTTTTCGTTCGTGGGGTGGTCATATTATTGGAATGACCCTCATTCCTGAGGTTATTCTCGCGCGCGAGGCGGAGTTGTGTTATGCGACTATTTCTCTTTCAACGGATTATGATTCGTTTAAGGAGCATCCTGTCACGGCGGAAGAAATTGTGAATACCATGCGTTCGAATGTGGATAAGGCCAAGCGTATTTTGCAGGATGTTATTCCTCGCATTTCACGTGAACGAGCGTGCGGGTGCGGTTCCGCACTGAAGAATGCACTCATGTAATACTATTTTTTTTACAATTCTTTTACAAATATTCCGCTCGTTGTGCGTCTGAACCCGTTCCTCTTGGCGATGATTCCATAAAAGTTTTTCATTGTTTTTCGCACTTCTTCGGATGCTTCTTCGTGGGCCCCGCTGCCCAATTCAAATCCGGTGAGGGGTGCGTGATACCAATACATCGTTTCGGGGTCTTTTAGGTATATTTTTTTCATTCCTTGCTTTCGGGCATTTTTTTCAATGATTTGGATGATTTGATTGGCCCATGCTTGTCCGAGTATCTGATTGACGTCGCTCACGCTTGCGTGGTGGGCTATTCCTTGTATGGCCTCAATGACTATTCCGTCGTTCGTAAATCCAATTTTTATTCGTCCAATCGGGTAATGTTTTTTTTCCTGGCGGTGCGTAATTATAATGCTCACCGGCGATTCGTGTGCACTCTCGACGACTTGGATGCGTATGTCTCCTTGTGAAAATCGCTCTGTTTTGAATTCTTTCAAAAATTTTCTTCCGTATTTTAGAATATTGTTTGGATGTGCATCGACGCCTTCTCCCAATCGTTCATCGGCTTGTTTACTTAATCTTCGTTTAATCACGAGGTGACGCCACAATCGTTGTATGCGCCGCGAGTTTAACTTTTTTAAAATTGGCATGAAAAAGTAAAAATGAGGGGGTATTTGAACCCCGTGTTTGTTGCGAAAATGCGGGAG
>VGJJ01000039.1 GCA_016867455.1 Candidatus Iainarchaeum sp.
CTCTACAATTCGCCCCCACGCCATACCAGGGGTTTCCTTTCGCCCCAATGTACGATTGAGAAGTGTCATTGTTGATTCCGATGGAATAGAATCCATACGCGTCTTGTTGCGCGTTCGTGCTCTTGATAGTCATCATGACGGGAGTAGCATAACTGGGGCTCCATTTCATTGCTAATGTATTCGTCCCGCTCTTGGTTAGTGTGAGGATGTTTCCTCTCTCCGTGCTATTCAATATGGAATACGAATCCACTTTGCTTGTTGAAAGTGTGGCCACGGGAGTCGAGTCCACAATGTCAATCGTGGATACTTGTTCCGCGCTGTCGGCATTCACCACGACTTTTTCTCCCGTGTAGTTGATACCATACCCCACACGTCCTTGTCCGTCATCTGTTCCAATGAGTCCATTGAATGGCAATGAGTAGAATGGGCTCATGGTTTCTACGGTGCTTGTTTTCTCAATAAACACGTTCACTGTGGCATCTGGTTCTCCATTCTTGAAGAATTTCATCGTGTTGTCGGTGAAATTAATGTCTAATGTAATGTCATAGATTCCGGGTCCGGGCAACAAATACCCTGCGGGGTTGATGGGGGTTCCTTCACGATTCACTATCCAGTGTTCTCTATCCGTGAAGAATCGGTGCAGCCCGTCGGAGTCGTTCAAATAGTATGTTGGAGCGTTGAAGAAACTAATTTTTCGCGCATACCTATCAAAGTCGGTAAAGAAGTCTGGACTAAATCGGTCTTGCATTAAATTGGCGCGATAATTCACGAGTTTCAAAATGCTTTCCTTATCATAGCCTGCAGGATACGTGAGTGTTTTTCCTGCGTTTTCCGTGGCTTGGATGAATGCGTCCAATCGTTTCGTGGTGAAGGGTTCGCACGCCACGAGTTCATTGCCGCTTCCCACGTAGAATGTGCTCTCCATACTGTCCGTTGCCGTGGTGGAGTTGGAGCAATTCTCACACGTCTGGGGAACAATGGTTGCAGTCACATCGTATATGCCATCCGCCATGTTGTTGACTAAGAATCCAATGTTCACGCGGCTTCCTCCGATGGGAACCAATACTGTTTTGTTCAACGTCGTTCCTGTTCCCGTGCTTCCTTGGGCTTTGTACACTACTTTTACTTGCGTAGTATTGGATGCGGGAGACTTATTCTCTATTCCCACAATCATGTTTACATCCATTCCAACTTTGTTGAATGATAAGGATGAAATTCCAATATCCGCTGCGGGGATAGGCTGCGTTTTGATTCCTGCCTCATTGTCTTCGATAGGGCAATTGAATGGGGCGTTTTTCTCAATGAATGTTCGCAATGCGTAGACTTTTTGGATGGTGGCGATGGAGAATTGGGTGGCGTCGCAGTAAATGGAAATATCATTTCCTGCGTTATCCACTCGTCCATTGTCGCATGCGTTCTCCGTAATGTCATTGAAGTTCCACGTAAACGTTACACGGGGAGCGGCATTGATTCCTGTCTTTCCGGTCTTTTCCGAGTACGTGTCGCAGCTCAGTACATTATCGGGAACAGCCGGCTTCAATACCGTATTCGGGTCGAGCGTGTTGAATTGTAAGTGGAATTTGCTCTTGAAGTCTTCTTTATTGCTTGCCTTCAGGCTGTCTTCATTGGGCACGTTGTTCTTGTATTTTTGATTGGGCGTGTATTCGTAGCGCGTTCCCGTCACGAGTAAATTTCGGAATAATATTTCATTGACTTTTTTGGAAATATTAGTGAATGTGAGGGTAATGGACTCTAGTTTTCCAACCACTTCTTTTTCGAGGTTGATTTTGGGGTTGAGTGCTATTCCTGATCGTGAAACCTTGATGTCTTTATCCACTACTTTTTCATCCGCTCCTTTCTCTCCCCCAATCATGACGATTCCAGTATCTTTCGCAACAGGTTCGGTGACTAATCCCGCGACGCCGCTCTTGAACACGCCTATTTCCACGTCTTTTCCTAGCACGGTGGCGCTGTATTCTTTGTCATCCGATCCAAAGTAATCGATTAACGCTACTGCGAGGGTGGTAATTCCAAATGCGATGAAGGGATTGGATATTCCAAACAATCCTTGCCCGCTTATTTTGCCAATGATTCCTCGTCCGGCTCCTTCGAGAACGCCTTGCTGCACCTTCTCGCTCGTGCTTTTCTCATTGTTGGACTGGAATAGGATAGCGAATCCGGTAATAGGTATAGGCCGAATTGGAGCGATAGTAGACGATCCAGTATTTTCTTCTATAGTCGCCTGTGCAGCCCCTACGTTTTGATAAAAAAGAGTTACCGAGTTTTGATAGCCATCAGCGTAACTCTCAATGTTCGCCCAGTTCAAATTTTCTGCCGCAGATTTCATATTCAAATTTTCTTGTTCAGCAACGGATAGATGATGCGTGGCATTTTGCAAATTTTGTTGACAAGCAGGCGGACAAATATTATTCGGAACAGGAGATAACTTCGCATACTCCGCCTTCATTTGATTAATTGTTTGAGTGTTTGAATTTACTTCAGACAAATATTTCGCTTGCTTTATCTCATCTGCCGATTTTTCTGCTAAATTAGAAGGTGACGTAATTGGTGTTCCTCCTGAAATTGGTGCGGGTGGTTCATCCGTTCCTTCAGCAGGGGGTGCCGAAGCGAAGTCGTACCCGCAAACACCTGTACGGCAAACCGTTTTCTTTCCTGGCTCAGGATCAATTCGGAATGTACAATCAGCGTCGACTTTGCACTCTGTTCCATCCGAAGATAGATTAGCCGGAGTAAAATTTGATCTGTCCGCAGTTGCAGTGCTGGCTCCGGCAACAGTTGAATCGCCGCCATATTTCTTCCCCAAGAATGGTTTGTCGTTGAAAATATTTTCCAATCCGGTGGTGATGAACATTCCCAATCCCGCGACGAGTCCTTTCTTCAGACTGTCCATGAATTTCTTTTCAATGACTACTTTTACTTGTACTTTTTGGTTGACGCACAAATTATCTAATCGCGCGGTGTCAAATCCGTCTGTTTTGCTTTGGGGATCGTCGTACACATCAAATTCGTATCGATTGAGTTGAATGCACGCGTTCGGGTCGCGTATGCGTGCGCGAATGACTTTGTTTTGCGTTTCAAGTTTATTCTCTTGCCCTTCTACTTCCACGTAAATGGGGTATTGTCCCTGGTCCAGTTGCGCGTCTGAAACGTCAATGACTTTTTTGTCGGTTCCTTGTAACGTGAATTGTTTCGTGCTCAAATCAAGGTCGGACTTTAACATGACATCAATGGGGGCGCCGCATCCTTTGGTTTCCATGACGAATGAGTCCTTTTTCCCGGGTTGTAAGTCCAATATTTCTTTATCATAAATGATACAATCCGCTAAATTCACTACGGCTATTTCTCCGTGTACTTTATCGAGTAAGAGTTGGGGTTTTCCTTCCAATGGATTGGTGGCTTGTATTTCAATTTCAAACGAACCCTGTCCTTTGACTCCTCCATACGGAGTGAAGTCCACGCGTGCAATGAGTTCGTCCTGCGCGGGCAAGCTTGCTAAGAGTGGGGAGAAATATCCCCCGCGTGCTTTGGCGGCGGCGATGGCGGTGGGGTTGTTTTGTTCGAATACTCCAATGACGAGTTCTCCTAATTCGTTTCCATTCCACGTGGAACGCACTCCTAAGTCTTTGAGTGTGCTAGGGATTCCTTTAATCGCACAATTGTTTCGAATCGTAAACTCGTACGTGACGCTTTGTCCATCCGTGCTCGTCACCCATGTTTTGGGGGCCACACTAAAGCACGTGGGGTCGTCCACTTCGGAAGTGGCGCCTAATGAGTAGCGCACGGGTAGTTCGAACGCCCATGGGTTTCCATAATTCTCTGCTTCGATGGCGATGACCGCGTCCAAATCTTCATGTTCACTAATAGCGAGTCCTTCCGGCGTCAAAATACTCGTGAGTTGTGCCTCGAGCATTCCTTTGGGGGAAATCGTCACTCCCACGTAGGGTTGCATGGCGGAATTGATTCTCTCCGCGTCCAAAAATCCTTTGAGGTTTCCTTGGATTTGCATTTTGGTGATGATGATGGGTAGGCTGGTTTCATTGGTGATGGTGAATAGGTTTCTTTTTTCAGCATCGGTTTTCACATTCATGCTTACGCCAATTGTTGAGGGATTCAAGGAAAGGACTTTGTCCGATATTTCGAGTGTTTGCACGTAGGGGTTGTATTCTGCTTTTTCCACGCGCAAAAAGATTTTCTTTCCAGGAAGTTGAGCGGGTAATTCAATCTCCACATTTCCTGCATCATCGGTTGTTTTGCTGGCTAATACTATTTCGGAGACGTTTTCCAATGTTACAAGTGCATTGGCTTGGTCTTCTCCCGTAGCGGAATCCTCGGCGTGAATGTATAATGTTACGGGAATGTTGCTCGGGAACACGTTGGGAGTGACATCCACGCTCAACGATTTGTCTCCCGTCGCGTTCAATTGAATCGTTTTAGAGAAAACGCTCTCAAAGTCGGAAACGAGTTCAATTGTGAGGGCAGTCGTTCCTACTTCTTTGGCGCGGAATGTAATTGTTCCTCCCACTTTCTTTTGTGGAGTAAAGTTTCCCACATTCAAGGGGGTTTTGAATTCATTATCATTTACCACTCCCTTAAGTTCCAATGCATCCGCGGTGAAAATGTCATAATTCAATAATTCCACACTATCACTTGCGGCTTTCACGCGCAAGTTTGAATTCGTATGGAACGCGTTTCCATTATTCAGCAAGTTGAACGTGAGCTTGTATGTAGTGAAGACGCTTCCATTGAATTGTTCACTCACGTCTTCAATTCTTCCTTCGTCCACATCAAGTATGCTCGCGTCGAAGCAGAAATTGGAGTCGCACGCGGTGGTGACTCCTACTTGATAGGTGGCTTGTTTCGTGGCCGCATATAATTCATCAACCGGATTGGCATCCGCGGGGTCTCGGAGTTCGTCTCCATTTTGCGCGTACACTTTGTAGGAGAGTTTGAGGATATCTTGCGGCAGTGCGGTGTTGCGCACGTGCAATTTGGCTTCGACTTCATACTCTCCCGGGTTTGGTCCGTTGAGCGTCAGGTTGGCCCATTTGGCATTGCCATTCGTGGCGGATTCTCCATCAATATTGAGTCCGTTCGCCGGGTCCCAGCTGCTTCCCCTGTAAATCGTGGAGCGCGGGAATGATAATGCGTCAATATACCATTCGTCTTTTTCCACAATGTCTTTTTCGCCGGTTCGAATATGCACGAGCATTTCGTCCAATTCATCATGTTCTTCGGGAACATTAATTTTGAATCGTGCCACGTAGTCTTTTCCTTTTCCTACTCCCGTGACAATTTTTCCATCGGGTGTGAACAAGCCTACTAATTCAATGGATATATTTCCGCTCGGATCCGTGGGTTTGAGTGTTACTTCAAAGTTTTGCGTGACATCGGGGAGCACGGGTTTTTGTATCGTTGTGAGTGTGGCATACCCTGTTTTGCTCACCACAAGATACACATCTTTGTCGGCTTTGCTTTTTTGCTGGTTGCGCGGCAACGTGTACGTGCCATTCGTGTCTGTCAAGTCTGCTCCTAAGAGTTGGTTCTTGAATGCATTGTATACCGCAACGCGGGCAAATGGGATAGGACTTCCTTGCATATCCGTCACGTGTATTTGGATCGTTCCATCCGGGATGTCAATTTTCAGCGCATACAAGTGCGTGCTGGGATCCGTGATGTCGAAGAATTGTTCGCTGGAATATCCAGTGAGGGTTGTTTTGTAGGCGAATGCTTGGTAGTTTCCCGATACCACTGCTGAAAATGTGGCGATTCCATTGGAATCTGAAATCACGGCGTTGTATGGTGACAAAAATCCCGTGTCGGCGTTGTATAATACTACTTTGGCATCGGGCACGGGTTCATTGTCTTGGTCCACGAGCTGTACTTTCAATTTGGCCGCGTTGGATGCGGTGGCTTTGTCTAATGCAAATGATGCACTAGTAACTGATCCTTGAACGGTTTGCTGCGGCGGAATGTATCCATCGCGCGACGCGGTAATAACGTATGAAATGGTTTTGTCCGCGATGTTGAGCGTGGCTTTTCCGTCCGTTTTCGTGGTAATCGTTGAGAGTGTCGTGTTTCCGCTCTTTAGTTTCACGGTGGCGTCTTTCAATGGATTATTTGTTTTTTTGTCGATGACGGTTACGAGGATAGTGTTGCTTGCGTTCTTGTTCACATTCAATGTAACTTCGGATGTTTCTCCGGAGGCAACTGAAATTGTTTCCGTGGCGCTTGTGTAAACACTATTCACATTATCCGATGCGACAACCGTGTACGTCCCCGCAGCAACGTTAAACGTGGCGGTTCCCATGGCGTCCGTGAATGAATTATCCACATCGATTCCACTCGTTTGAATCGTGACATCGATTCCTGAAACATTGGCTCCGGTGTTGTCGCGTACCGTTACAATAATGCTCGCGTCGCGGATAATATTTTCACTCAGGACAATGTTGTACACATCTTTGTTCGCCGTAATGGGATACGATTGCACGGGCAAATACCCTTGCACATTCACACTCACCACGAATGGGAGGCAATTCGCGTTGGGCGTAACAACAAATGTCCCTCCTGTTCCCGTAATCGTATTCGGTGCAGCTCCGTATGCGGTGGAGCACTCGAATGATAGTTGGGCTTCTTTGAGAATGGGCTGCCCTACTTCATTGACTAATTTGAGTGTCTTGGACAAATTTTGGGTTTGTTTTTCAGAAAGTTGTATGACTTCAATTTGGTCTTCTTTCGCACTCACACTCTTGTCTATTATTTCATATTTTTCTAAATTGACTTTGTAATATATTTTGACTCCCGCGGGGGCGAGCATTTCTATTTCTCCCAACGCATCACTGGTTTTGGTTTCTGTTTTTCCATTAATGGTAAAGGCCACACTCACATTTGGAAGAGGATTCGACTGGTCATCCACGACGCGGAACAATACAGCAGTATTTCCCCCTTGGATGAGTCCACCGAATGAAACAAATAAGAAGATGAGTCCTAGAATGAGCAATCCAGAAAAGAGTGCAAAGCTTGGAATTTTGGTGTCAACGGGGTCAATGACTTTGTACACGGGAACCCCATGCTGGTCAAGCCAGTCCATGCCCTTATACCATTTGTCCTCGATGGCAAAATAACCGTCTTTCAACACGTCTCCCATATGCAAAACCTACAATCCTATACCGACAAATGGGGCGTTTCGGCGTATTTAAATCTGTCT
>VGJJ01000040.1 GCA_016867455.1 Candidatus Iainarchaeum sp.
GATTCAATAGCACAACAAGGATTAGTGTTTGCTAATAATGTCGTGTACGTGAACAAAGGAAGCGGAGGCGGTTACACGATTGATCGCGATGCCGGAGACGCGGGGGGAGTCATCATTGGGAATGTCGTCGCGGCGCGACTCAACACTGGATCAATCGTCGCGGGAGTAAACAACCAAGCCACGGGTTACCTAGTGGGAACGGGTACGGGAACTCTGACGAATGATTTTGTGACTCCCCAAAATTGGACGAGTAGTTATTCCGGAGCACACACCGATTACCGCCCCTCACTCACAGGAGTTATAATCGGTTCTGCGGATGCAGCATATGTTCCAACGGAAGATATTACAGGAACGACGCGCACGTCTCCGCATGAGGCAGGAGCACTTGATGGATTAACCGCAGGAGGAATACCTCCGTCCTTATCTGGAATTTCTCCAACAGACATTGCCCATGCGACCGGATTGAATTTGATACTCAATGGGAATAATTTTGCGAGCGGCGCGATTGTTCACGTGGGGGCGCTTTCTCTTACGCCTACACAAATTGCCGCGAACCAAATTAGTGTACCATTGAGCGTGGCAAACACCACCCTCGGGGGAAGTTCATCTCAACAATTCAACGTCTGGGTGACTCAAGCAAGCGGAACGAGCGCCAATCAACTATTAACGATTCACGTTCCCGACTTCACCAATAGCACGCCAGCGTCACTGGAATACAATACCAACCCCACTCCCAATTTGGATTTAACCGGAGATTATTTTGGCACGGCTCCCTCGGTGAGTGTGGGAACCCTCAACTTTACCTCTCCACTGGTTGTATCATCTAACCTGTTGCGCATTCCCGGTAATTCGGCCGGATGGACAACAACGCAACTCAATTCGTTGGGAACCGGTGCCAAAAATATGATTATTACCAACGCGGGAAAATCATCCGTGGCACGCACGCTCACGATTACGGACCCCACGCCCACCCTGACGAATGCGAGTCCAACAAGCGTTAATTGGAACACGGCAACGCCAGTCACGATAACACTAACAGGGAGTAAATTCCAGTCACCCAACCCTGCCAATGGGAGTATTTATCCCGGGAGCAAAGTCAACGTGGGAACAGTGCTTGCCAATCTTTCCCCGACCATTGTAACCGGAAACACGCAACTCGCTTTTACTATTGATGCGTCGCAGACCAAACTATTAGATGTGGGAACGCATCAAATTAGAGTGGTGAATGGAACCCAAACCTCTTCCACAACTCCAATAGTTTCAGTGACCATCATGCACGTCACTCCAGGATTGACAAGTATTGTGCCAAATCCCGTGAATGCGGGGCAAGATTATTCTATCACACTAAATGGAAATAATATTCACCCGTCTGCCGTTGTTTCGGTCGGAACGCTTCCGGACAAATTAGCTGCGGTGAACACATCTACCAATAATTCGTTGACCTTTAATCTCACATCAACCGATATTGCTACTCTCAAGGGTGTTCAATCGTATCCGTTTACCGTCCCCATTCGTATCAAGAATGATGCGACTCATGTTTCCGCGTCCCTTAATTTGACGATTAATGCTCCGAGCGGAAGCACGGCCCCCGGATCCTTTACTGTTACAAGTACTAGCGGAACAAACGCAGGAGAAGTAATTGTCGCGTGGACACTCGCTGGTGGAACGGCTCCTGTTTCGTATGTTGTTCGTGGAATTTCTAAGGCCGCGTTGCAGACTATTGGAAACTTGGATGCGGTTATTGATTCGGGAGAATTTGATACGATTCCTGCAGGGGGCTGGGTGTATAATCAAACCGATCCCACGAATCCGTTCACGTACACGGGAACGCCCAACACGGATTATTGTTTCGCGGCTAAAGCAACGAACACGATTGGAAGTTCATACGCTGCTACATCGTGTGCGACAGCCAAGAATGCGCAGTCAGCACCAGGATCATTCAACGTGAACGCAATTTCAGGCACGAGTGCGGGACTTATTGATGTCACGTGGACAAGTTCCGGCGGATTGCCGGTGCCGCGATATTATTTGCACGGAGTGTTGAAGAGCGATGCAATTGCGGCAGATGGAATCATTGACTCTGCAGAGTTTGAGAATGCAAACCAGATTTGGGCGGTAAATATTCAGACTACTAGTCCCTATTCATTCACGGGCGTGGCGGGAGCGGAATATTGTTTTGCAATCAAGTCACAAAATATTTTAGGAGATGCCTATTCAAACACTGCCTGTGCGGTAGCAAAGAATGACGAACCGCCTGGTCCTATCAACCCACCTACCGGAGGAGGCGGTGGCGGTGGCGGTGGTGGTGGGGGTAGCGGTGGCAGCGGAAGCGGCAGTGGAGGCAGCGGACTCACGTGTCAACCTACTCTCGAATTATGCGACGGTATCGATAATGATTGTGATAACCAAATCGATGAAGGTTGTGAGGAATCGCCAATCAATCCAAGCAACACGTGCACGAATGGCGTGTGGGATGCGGGAGAATTAGACGTTGACTGTGGCGGCGTGTGCTCACAATGGTGCGTGGACCATGATCCCATTCCATCATCCTTCTACGGATTTGCCGTAGTAGCCGCGAGCCCACTCTTGGTGTTCCTCCAACTCATCACATTCTTGCTGGGTGGAACATCATTTGCAGGATGATGATTTCAGACCACGGGTCATTTTTATACTAGAAGGTGTTGCTCCCCGATATGAGTACATTGCCCGCGATTGATGCCGTAGTGAATGCATTGTTTAATTTTTCATTCCGCGACGCGGTAGGATGGACCGCTTCGGGTGTCGCACTCGCACTATACGTGTTATTGATTTACCACTTCTACCAATTCGTGGCTAAGCGGGATATTTTCGAAAAACACTTGACGTTTACCCACCCTGGCGTGGTGGGTTTACTCGAAGACATTATTTTGGGATTTTTACGCTTAGTGAAATACGGAATCATGTTCCCCATCATCTCATTCGTGTGGTTCCTGGGATTCTCAGCACTCTTATTTGTGATTGTACAGAATCAAACGCTTGAACAAACCACGCTGGTGGCTATTGCCCTCATCACGGGAGCACGCGTCCTATCTTATTATCGCAAGGATGCCGCCCAAGAATTAGCCAAAACACTCCCGATTGTCATTTTAGGTGCCGCATTGATTGAACCCAATTTTTTTCATTTTGACCAGTTGTATACTCGTTTGTTTGCACTTCCCGGATTGAGCATTACACTCTTGCATTTTGTCGTTTACTTGTCCGGACTCGAGATGGTGCTGCGATTCTTATTGTATGTCAAACTTGCGATATGGAATGATCCCCTTTCGCAAAGCACGCGAAAAAAATAGTTTATTCGTCCGTTTTTTTTTTTTAATTTAGAAAGACATCCGTTCGCGAAAAAGGAGTAATCTCTCCAGCATAATTGGTGAGCATCATTTCCTTGACTTTCTCCCTTTCTTTCGTGTGGGCGAGAACCCAACCCAGTTTAACGTAGGCTGTTTCAGCGAGCATGTCCTCCAAACCAATCGCTCCCGCATTCTGGAGCAAACGAAGGTTGGTGTACACGTTCAAATCGACTCTCCCATAAATGGTTTGAGACGTGATGAAAACAGGAATACCTTTCTGCGTAGCGTGTTGAATCGCGGGAATAATATTCGTCGTGTGCACGTGACCTAATCCAGTAGCCTCCATAACAAAGCCCTTGCACCCCTTGCTCATATAATACTCCAACACGTCCGCTTTCATATTGGGAAAAACCTTAATGAGGGCAATATTCTCCTCAAACACCGCGTCGAGAGAAAGTTTCTCCTGACTGCGCGGATGATACTCGCTCACTTTCTCCATTTTACCATCGGGCCAGACTTTTAACAAGGGAAGCTGATTAATCGAGCGGAACGCATCCCTTCTCGTAGAATGCATTTTACGCACACTCGTTCCACGGGAGAAAAAACAATAATCATCCGATGTTGTAGCGTGCATGCACGTGCCCACTTCTGCAATATCACTAATGGCCACGCGCGCGGAGCAAATCAGATTCATCACTGAATCACTTGAACCTCTATCACTCGAACGCTGGGAACCCACCAATACGACGGGCTTGTTGAGGTTGCGCAGCATGAATGACAACGCGGACGCAGTATAGTGCAACGTGTCCGTGCCGTGAGAGACCACCACCCCATTCACATCGGGTTTAATCAGCTCATCATAACACGCATGCGCGATGCGAATCCAATCCGCGGGAACATTATCCTCACTCATCTTCGTAAACGGAGTAACCACCTGCTTGATTTGAGCAAACTCCTTAATTTGAGGAACCATTTCGGATAACTCATCCGGAGTAATCTGCGCAATCACGCCCCCCGTTTCATAATTCACTTTACTCGCAATCGTGCCCCCCACTCCAATGAGTGAAAAACCCGGGCGATTAGTAACATGAGCAGACGAAGGGAGAGTATGTTCCACTATTTTTTCCGAATGATTACTTTTCAAGGATGGAATTTTTTCAACGGAAGAAATGTGATTGATATCCAAACCCGTATTATATCCGCTGGCCAACTTAATTTTGAGAATGTCTCCTTGAGAGGGTTGAGGAATAATGACTCCTTCTACTGGCATATTTTTCCAGTGAACACGAATACGCTCCCCCACGTGAAGAGAATACTTTTCAAAAAAACCAGCCAATGCAGCGGTCATACTCTAAACTAGTTCCCCCCAGTTAAAAAAGGACCTCGTTACTTGGACTAGTCAACGGACGTATTCCTCATGCCGCGATTATTCATTGGAATAAAACCCCCTAACGTGGTAAGGAAAAGACTCCAGAGCCACATGAAAACGAGTGGAATGCACGCACACTCTCTCCGTGTTTCTCCCCCTGAAAAATGGCACATTACGATTCATTTCATTGGAAATGTAACCCCGCGCGCAGCCGAAAAAATACGCGAAACATTTACACGCGCGAAGTTACCCGTACTAAATCATCCATCCCGAATTAAACTCGGTGGAAAAAATACTTTTCAAACGTTTGGAAATGACGTGTTATTCGTGGACGTGAATGGTGTGCATGAAAATTTATCCACGTTAAACAGTTGGGCAAAAGAACTCGTGCCCGTGACGCAGACCCATTCTGCGTATCGCCCACACCTCACCCTCGCACGCAACCCCAAAGGAATATCGCTCCAACAACTCGTTCATGAACACGGAAAAAAATCCTTTGAAGAGGAGTTTCCCATTCGTGAAATCATTCTTTTTGACTCACGCTCAATGAGAGGAAAAACAACGTATCATCGGCTCGCCGCCCGACGAATCATTCCACATAATGCGACTTAGTGTGTTTCTAGAGGGAAAAAACACGAAAACGAGCCATTCCTTTTAATACTCAACGGGGCTCCTTTCCAAAAACAACGTGCGCAACGCGCAGGGAGTAATGAGGTACTATGGTATTAGGTGGAAAAAAACCCGCATTCGGTGGATACAGCATTTCATTCGCAGGACGACGAGACTCAATTGAAGACATCATGGGAAGCAAACCCATCACCCCTTCTGAAATGACCAAAAAATTGTGGGCTTACGTAAAAAAGAATAATTTATCCAACAAGAAGTAAATACTCTCATTAGCGAGTTAAGCGGGAAAAATCCCGCTTAATTCACACTGTTTTTGATGCTATTTTATAATGATTTTTTTTCACTCATCTAGTTATCATCGGAGGAAACACGAATGCACGACGGATGTAATGCCCACGGAAACGCAACAGTAGGGAGTGCCATGACGCATACTCATGTGAGTAAGCACGCAGTAGAACTCACCCCTAAAGCGGCAGAAAAATTGAAAGATTTTATGAAGAGTGAAAACAAACAAGGATACGGATTGCGCGTGCAAGTATTGCCGGGCGGATGCTCGGGTTATTCATACTCACTCACGTTCGAAAACAAACCCCACGAAAGCGATGTCAAATTAGAATTCTTCGGAGTGTTTGTTTACGTGGACAAAATGAGCGAACCCATGCTGAACGGAAGCACGATTGACTATGTGGAGAGTTTGCAAGGCGCCGGTTTCACGGTAAACAATCCGAACGTACATTCAAGTTGCGGCTGCGGGAAAAGTTTTTCATAAATGAAAAAAAAGGAATGCCAATATGCCCGCGATGCCAACCGAAGGAAGTAAAGCCCCCGATTTCACGCTGAAAGACGGAGAGGGAAAAGACGTTACCTTATCCAAACTCAAAGGCAAAAAAATTGTGCTGTATTTTTATCCCCGCGATGATACACCTGGTTGTACCACGGAAGCGTGTGAATTTCGAGACAACTTGGCGCGTGTGAAAAAGAAGGGCGCGCTCGTGTTTGGTATCTCCAAGGATGATGAAAAATCCCACCAAAAATTCTCCGAAAAATACCAGCTAAACTTCCCGTTGCTTTCCGACACGGACGGAAAAGTGATTGAGAAATATGGCGCATGGGGAGAAAAGTCCATGTATGGAAAAAAGTTCATGGGAATCATTCGAAGCACCTTTATCGTGGATGAAGATGGAAGAATCATGAAAGTCTTTCCTAAGGTTTCCCCACAAGGGCACGCGGAAGACGTCCTGCATGCCCTCGAAGGATAGCCCCTGCGTGCGCGCCTTTTATAATGCTTTTTTCGCGGTTTTAGTATAGTTATCGGCGGCCCGCTTGGTCTAGCGGTTAGGATGCCACCCTGTCACGGTGGCGGTGCGGGTTCGATTCCCGCAGCGGGCGCTTCTCTTTCAGTATTCAATCCCATTAATACGGGGTTTGGCCCATGAGTTTGATACTACTACCCTTCGGAGGATGATGACCATGCACGGCTACACGGGAAACATTGAACGATTAACCCTCGATAATGAGGCATTTCGAAAAGTATTATTTACGGGAAAAAAACTCCAACTCGTAGTCATGAGTCTTCTTCCAAATGAAGAAATCGGACTTGAAACACACGCACACACGGACCAATTCTTCCGCGTGGAAGCGGGAGAAGCGGTGGTGATAATGAATGGAGTCGAACACCGCGTCGGAGAAGACCACGTCGCCGTAGTGCCCGCGGGAACGGAGCATAATGTCATCAACCGCGGAAAAAACACGCTGAAA
>VGJJ01000041.1 GCA_016867455.1 Candidatus Iainarchaeum sp.
GCTGAAATTATACACGATTTATACGCCACCCGAACACGCGGATGGGACGATTCATTTAACCAAAAAAGATGCGGATGCCGCGGAGCATGCGCATCAACACTAACGTGGCGCGAGGCATTATTAACCACAAAAAAGAGCACCGTGTATGGATTGGTTTTCACTCGCATTAATTGGAACACTAACCACGGCCGTGGCGAATATCATTGACAAATATTTGCTTGAAAAACGGATACGAAATCTTTACATCCCCGTGATTATGGACGGATTATTGGCTGCGGTGTTCGTGATTGCACTCTGGTTAACATTTCCTATTCAAGTTATTTCCACGGAATTATTATTTTGGAATCTCGTGAGCGGAGCACTTTTTACGTATGTGCTTATTTTCTATTTCAAGGCCGTGCAATCCGATGATGTATCGCGCATCATTCCATTGTTCAATCTCCTTCCCTTGTTTGTTCTCGTGGCATCGGTCATTTTTTTTGGATACGTGTTTGCACCCATTCACTATGTGGGGATTATCCTCTTATTTGGAGGAGCGTGGCTTGCATCCGTGAAAGATATTCAATCCCCTCGCCTGAGTCCTGGATTAGTGTTGGCACTAATGGTAGTCGTGATTGGGGGAAGCAACACTCTTCTATTAGAACACCTCCTCCAAGAAATGGATTTTGTGTCGGTTTATTTTTACAGTCGAATCGGAGGTTTTTTGGCTGCCATTCCTTTATTGGTTTGGCATCGGAAGGATTTTTCGGAAACCATTCGTTTTCCCCAAAAAAGGGGATTGGTTTTCATTCTCATTAGCGAGACCCTCGCCCTTGCAGCACTCCTTTTTTTCACGCAAGCCGTATCACTCGAAAAAGCAGCGCTGGTGAGCTCCATTAGTTACACGCAACCCGTCCTTGTTTTACTCATGAGTATTTTTCTCAGCATATTTTTTCCAACCATTATTAAAGAGTCCATGGAAAAGAAAGAATTAGTGATGAAAGTTTTAGCCGTGGTGATGGTGACAGCAGGGGCTATCCTTCTCACGGGCTGAACTAGAAATTAGTCGTATTCACCAAGCGCTTGTTTTCCACTTTCACCACGCGGTGGGCGACTTTGTGAATAAAATAACGGTCGTGGGAAACAGCAAGAATAGTCCCATCATAATTCAAAAAAGCCTCTTCAATAATCTCTCTCGCGTCAATATCCAAGTGATTCGTGGGCTCGTCGAGAAGCAGGAAATTGGGCTTGTTGAGGAGGACTTTCAACAAATTCATACGCATCTTTTCTCCCATGGATAATGAAGCAATGGGTCGCTCGACTTCCTCCGTTTTCCGGAAACCAATCATGGAAAGATTAGCGCGCGTCGCGGCCTTGTCTTTCAAAATTTCATAAATCTCCTCATACAGGGTTTTGTCCATGTTCAAATTTTTCAAATCCTGGTCAACGTATCCTAGTATAGCGTCGGAGGAAAAGTCAATTTCTCCATCCAACTTGGCCATTTTTCCCGCAATGGTTTTCAACAGCGTAGACTTGCCGCAGCCATTCTCTCCAATAATCACAAACCGCTGATGCGCACCAATGGCTAAATTCACGTGCTTCAATAAGGGCTTGTTTTCGTCATACCCGACTTCCAATTCTTTGGTTTCCATGACGTAGGGGGCCTTCATGGGGCGCGCGTAGAAGTGCACGGAGAAATCACTCTTATCCATGTCCGGGCGCTCAATTTCTTCTCTCTCATCAAGCATTTTTCTCCGGTATTCACTCTGGCGAACATTCTTGGGGGCAGTGCCAATCTTGTTTATTTTTTCCAATTGTATGCGTCGATAGTTTTGCTCGTTTTCGTATGCCTTTTGTTGAGCGTCAAACTGCTCTACACGGGCACGCAAGTAGGTGTCGTAATTTCCATTATACTTAATCACGCGACCATTTTCTAGTTTCAAAATAGTATCGGCGATACGATTCAAAAAATAACGATCGTGCGTCACCACTAATACGGTGCCTTTGAATGATTGAATATATTCTTCCAAAATAGTTAATCGAGCAAAATCCAAGTGATTGGTGGGTTCATCGAGGAGCATCACATCGCAATTGGCGCAAAAAATTTTGGCTAATGAGAGAATGGCTTTTTGTCCCGTGCTCAATTCAGACACTTTCATTGAAAATAATTCCTCGGGAATTTTGAGTTTTTTCAACACATCCTTCACATTTGCTGCGTTAGCATTTTGGGTTTCCTGCGCGGCCTTGGATTGTAAAAGAGAATATTTCTCCGTGAGGGCGGTGAGCTTCTTCATGTCATTATACACTTCGGGCAGGGACATCTGGGCTTCAATGTCCTCAATCTCCTTTGCATACGCCGATTGATTAAGGCCTTTTTCTAATTCTTCCAAAAAAGACAAATCGTGATTCACATCAATGTGCTGGGCAAAATACCCTATTCGAGCATTGCAGGAAATTTGCCCATTGTAATCCACTTTTCCCACAATGGCTTTGAGGAGGGTTGATTTTCCCACGCCATTCCGACCAATAATACCTACTTTACTTCCGTAGGCAATGCCGAAGCTCTCATCGTGGAACAAGTCCATTTTTCCCATGGAAATAGAGAGATTTTTGACAATGATGTCCATGTTCATTCACTCGCGGATAGGTAAAATTCAAACGGGGCAAAAGCTTCTTTAACGCGACCGGCGAAATGGGTGAATGAAAGCCAAAACGAGGCATTCTCGTGAACGGAAGGGGAATGCTGGGAGAATGACTCACCTGCAACGCGTGATGGCTCAACCCCACTATATTCTATTGTCTCTCCTCCTTTCGGGGGGAATGCTCGCATTATACGTCTACACGCAAGTCATTGGAAACGTGAATAATATTGACGTGTGGGCGGCCAACCTCCAGCCAGTAAGGGGATTGTTGCTCGTTATTTTTTCCATGCTCTTTGGACTCACAACAACTTATCAAATTCACGTCTGGACGACTCCCCAAACGTGTTCCCTCGTCCAAAAAACAAAAGGCACCGGAATGAGCGGACTCTCAACCATTGGCTTGTTTTTAGTGGCCCAATGCCCCGCGTGCGCCAGTCTGGGAGTATTCTTCCTCCCCTTAAGCGCGGTGACTTTCTTAGGAGAATACGCGGAATGGATTAACATCCTGGGAATAGGGCTGCTGGTATTCACGCTCCACTATTTAGGGGCATTTGAACGGGTGAAATAGTTTACGAGCGGATGTTTTCCATGAATCCATCAACAATCGTCTATCGCTGGTTGTGGCCGGACCGAATCAAAAAAATGAATCACGTAGAGCGGCAAGCATTAGTGGATGGATTGGGGGCATTTGCAACTTTGATGCTGGAAAAACACCCTCGTTTGTTTGCCCCTGCCATGCATGCATGGAAAAATCCCGCATGGGTTGATTTTATTTTGAGAAATGGATTGAGTCCGTTTGTCGTGGCGTTAGACGGAGAAAAAGTCGTGGGAGTATCTAAATACAATATTGAAAAAATTCATCAAAAATGGGTGGGGGAAATCGGGTTAGAGATGGTGGACCCATCCTATCAGCGCAGGGGAATAGCCTCTGGAATGGTGCACCGCATCATCAATTTCTCGCGTAGAAGTAATATTCAAACGATTCACGTGAATGCAACCACTCCTGAGAATAAACTCCGCTATTTGAAATGGAGCCAGCGCGGAGGAAAACCATACTATGTGAGAGGAGAGAAGCGCATGATTATTGACTCCATTTTCTTCGGAAAAGTAAGCCCGCATTATAATGTGCGCATCAGCGTGACCCCCATGGCCATGACGCGAAATTTGCACCTGCTTCCCCGGAAAGTCCGAAAACGAACATGAAAGGGATGATATATATAAACCCCTAATTTTTGCCATTCTCATTCGACCATGCCTCGAGCAGGGTGAACAATTTGGAGGAAACAACCATGAAAGGAATGAAAACAAGCAAAGGAATGGAATGCACCTGCGACTGGGGTGGAGGAATTTTGTCCATCATCATGATTGCATTAGGAATATGGTTCTTGGCCGGAGGATTCGTGACCCAACTCAACATGACGGGGCGAAACTTTGATTGGATGGTCGCCGCGTGGTATGTGATTGGTGTCGCATTATTCATGTATGGAAAAATGTGGGGATACAAGTCCTGCGGCAGATACGGTATGCACTGAGAAGCGTGCTGCTCCATGCATTAAATTTTTTTTCAGGGGAAATTTTTTCCCCCATTTTCTCTTTTTTTTCCAACCATTTATTATACTTCTTTTACACTCTCCATTGAACTAAAAAATTTTGGTGAAAAAACATGGGATTACTCGTTCCTAGCGGCACCCACCCTCAGCGCAAGCATCCGAGGTATGTTCATCTCGAACCCGAGCCCTGGACGCACGCTCAACCTAAGAAGCATCCGTTTCACCTTTTGAAAAACCCTATTTCTCTCCCCGACAAGTTTGCGTGGGATGATTTAGCCCAACAGATTGTGGGAGCACTTGTACTCGCTGCCCCCCTCGCGGTAACGGAAGAAGTGTGGCACCTCTCCGCTCAACTCGATTTTTACCGAATTGGGGCGATTGTCTTTCTCACGCTATTATTCAATATCCTCCTCATGTATTATGCCAAATACCAGGTCATTGAACAAGAACGCCTGTTGGGGATTGTGCCCACGCGATTATTCTCCCAAATGGTGGTATCGTACACGGCCGCAGGGGTCATGCTCACCTTGTTAGGCGTCATCGGCTACGAAGTCGTGGGATGGGAACCCACGCTCAAACTCATCGTATTCGTGGGGTTGTTCTCCAACATTGGAGCGGGAGCCGCGGACTTGCTGAAATAACGCGCCATTGACATCCGTCGCGCCATCATCCATAGGCGGGTTGGTGTAGGGGTATTGCAAGCAATACCCCAATTTTGAAAAACTAAATAACAAACTTTCCGTTCTCATAAATGAGCGTGTCCGAAATCCACATGCGTTTAACATCGGGGTAAATGTCCACGTGATAACGTTGATTAAGTTCTTTCTGCGCTTTGAATTTCTTCAAATAGGCCCCGTGCTTCCAACCTAATGATAGATGAAGACCGGCCACGCGCTCCCAGGCAGTGGCTTCCGTCAAACGCTTTTCTTTAGAGAGGCCGCGATTCAATCCTAACCCAAATTCGCGCACGGGAATCTTTCCATCAGGGTTTTCGGTGCGCATCATTTGCACTAATGGTTGAAATTCCTCCGGAAAAACCCCGTCTTCTACATAGCCGTTTTTGATTTCCACCACAAACGGTTTAGGAGTAAAAACCATCTGATGGTCCTCCCCCGGAAAGGCAAACACTTCCACGCGGCCATTGACTTGTTCAATGTCCTTCGCCTCGGAGAATATTTCACCCACGGGAAAATACCCTCCTTTGACTTTTCCCGTGTCAAAATCTCCCAAATTAATCACGGGCTTCTCCATGCGAGAAGTAAACTCCAACACGCTCCCTTTTTGACACTCGACTTTGATGTGGGATGTTTCATTCAATAATTTTTCGAGTTTTTGAGACAGGGGTTGCGTGTGCAAATAATCATATGTCAAGCAGGAAACATAATTAGGAATTTCATGCGCGAGAATTTGGGACAAGCGAACATGTTCCCCGACTTTCAATCCTTTATCAAACAATTCTAATCGCCAACGATACACGGAAACGCGGAATGATAATGATTGAATGAGTATGACGACATCATTTACGTGCAACGAGCCCGCACAGGCTTCTATTTCCTCTACGGGGTGGGAGTCAAAATCCACGAATGATTTTTTGACGTGAGAATGGAGTGCTTTCTCATAGGCTTCTTTTAGGTTGCGCGAGAGCTCGCACTGCGTGTCATAAATAATCATGACATGATTCTCAGGCTTAGTGGCAAAATGCTTGAAAACAATGTCTGAGGTGTTTTGGGCGAGTCGGGCGAATAATGGGCCATCCATACACGAAAACGGGGGGAAATGTTCTAAAAACAGGGAGAAAAAAAGGGATTATTTCCCAATAATAGGGGTCTTGCTCCCCAAACTCTGGGATTGACGGAACATGGGCTTTACCACGGTAATAAGCAAGAGCGCAGCAATAATGAGCACAAGAATCATGTACAATGAATTGAATTCTCCCTGCGCGCGGGACTCTCTCAATAAGGAACGGGGCATACTATGGGTTGAAATCCAGACTTATTAATGATTTCCCGTCAGACTTTTCGAAGGGCCACTAAACATGAAATAGCTTCCGACTGAGTAATGGATGGGCAACCGTTCACCCACTCGGTGGGGAGGCCGTTTGCCATTAAATCGTTCGCCAGTTTTATTCCTTGATCGCAGAGAACCGTTTCCTTAAAACGTACGATTTCATTGCCTTCAATTTTCATTATTGAATTATCTTCCGAGAGGCTGAATAGTTCATTTTCTGGGTTAGAATAATCGCCTAATGATAGACAAATACTATTGGCTGAAATTACTCCCGTCCTGGTTGCGACCCTAGTTGTGTCTAAAACGGTTGAGTTAGTGTTGTACGTGCGAAAAATTTGGCAGGAAAATGATGATAGTTTGGGCGGTGAAATAGTAAATGGATTCGATGCTGTCCGAATTACGCCGAGTGAACCAATCTGTGCTTTGATTAATACTGCCGTTTCTTCTTCCCAGCTGGCTGCATAACTTATTTGCGGCCCAAAAATAAACGATAACTGGCAATAAAAAAAAACAGCCACCAGCACTGCGATGATGGCCAACCCTGCGATTATTACTTTGTTAATAAAATCACACGTATCGTAGTGCAATC
>VGJJ01000042.1 GCA_016867455.1 Candidatus Iainarchaeum sp.
CCTTACGTGGTTGATGCTAATTCATTTTCCATAATCAAGTTCAACTATGATGAAAATCACTCTTTTGTTCCTGTTGGTTGTTTTGATTCATTTGCAGTGGAGGGTCTTCCGTGAATAATAATGGGCAGTTTTGGTCGCTGGATATTGTTTTGGCGGCGGCCATTTTTACGCTGGCACTGGGTCTTGTTCTCAGCAGCGTTGAGTTGTCGATTTTTTATTCCCAGCAGGAAAAGAATTCGAGGGAATTATTATCGGCGACTATTGCTGCGTCTAATTTGATGGCAAGCCAAAGTGACACGTGGATGCAGTATACTCCTCCGCTGTGCGATGCTTTCCAGGGAGGAGATCCTAGTTTGTGTAGTTATGATATTAGCACTTGCTCGATCGAACCATGCCCCATTGATTTAGGTGGTCTTATTATCAATACTCGTTGCGGACCTAATTTTGATTATAATTATGATTATACTCCCGATTATTGTCCCGGTTCAGGGCCCTGCACTCCGGCTCATTTTGATCTTCGGACCATCATTCACGGATGGATTTCTGACAATGAATTGTCGGTGTTGGAAAATTGTGCCATTGATTATCGTGCGCCCTTCCGCAGTATTCAGGCAGGCATTCCCGCGTATTATTATACGGACATGAATGCTTTCCTGTCGGATGGAAATTATTTGCATTATTTAATGGCTAAACCTGCTGCCAATCCACTATTTAGTATTTCTCGCCGCATGCTTATTTTTCCTCACCCTAAACAGCCGGATGCTAATGAGTTGAGGGAATGTTTAGATGGCAATTGTGGTCAATATTTAACGGACCTCATCGTGAGAGTGTGGCGGGTATGACTATGCGCGGCTTTGTTTTCACAGTGGATATGCTGTACGGCGCATTAGTCGTGGTGTTGTTGTTTTCCATCCTCATAAACACTCAATCGTCTTCATACACTCTCCAAGTGGCGTTGCTTCAGATTCAAGCCAAAGACAGAGTTATGGAGTGGTTCTATTCTACTCCTGATGCATATGCTGTTTATCCTCCCGGCCTTTCTGGTTTATGTGATGCTGCGGGGGATAAACTCTGCTCGTGCGACACGGCTTTTAGACCAATGGTCACTACTGCTGAACTTAATCCAAGTCTTCCCGGCAGTTGGGTTCGTCAAACCATTTGTGTGGTGTCTCCATGAATACGCGTGCTTTTTTTTCAGTCTTTGTAACCCTGTTCGCGGTTATTTTCCTTATTTCTCTTTTTCACGCACAACATACGCGTCAGGATTTGCAGGTTAGGGAGGTGGAATTGAGTATGCTCCACCAACAGCTTTCAAAGGAATGGTTTTTGGTTCGAAATGCGTTGAGTAATTTTACATCCGATGCCATGCTGAATCATGTTCGCGCGGTGGATGGTGTGATTGATTATGATGGTTGTAACGCGTATGTTCCCTCCTCTTCTAATTTTGCCTCTGACGTAAATAGTTATTGGGACCAGGTGACCAATTACTCTAATTTGCGTTTCTCTACTAATTGTGATGTCAATCTGAGTGGCGGCATTGAACTCCAAATGGAGGGCCCTTCTCTCACCATTGAAGAGCTTCGTTCCAACGAGCGCGCATATGGTTTGCTTTCGTGTTCACGCGCAACGAATAATGCGTCACTAACCATTACACGCCCCTTCGTGGTGCGTAAACTTGTGGAAAAAGACTATCCTTCTCCGGGGCAGTGTCGTATTAGTGTTTATGATATTCTTGGCACGAATGATAATCCTGCGTTGAAATATTCACATCGCAAGCTTGATGTGAATGCGACGTTTGTTTAGTTTTCCTGTGCTTTTTTTCTTGTTTCTTTGCTTACTCCACTTCCATACTGCATGGCTTTCTTGGGTTCGCTAATTACCTCTTTCAACACGTGCATTTTCGTTCCTAATGTGCGCAGCACGTTCTTGCGTATTTTTCCATATTTTCCTTCCAAATTGGCTAATGCCGGTATCTTCATGGCTTCGTCCATCATTTTTTTATCCAAAAAAGGAGCCGTTACTTGAATTCCATATGCTTTTCCGCAGGCAATTTCTCTTTTTACATCGTGCATAAACACATTTTTCACTTTTTCTTCGCGTAATTTTACGCATTCTTTTTCATTTCCTCTCGTTTTCTCAAACGCGGCGTATCCACAGAATAATTCATCCGCTCCCGAGCCAACAAACAGGGTGTTGATATTATTTTTTTGCGCCAATTCTGCGATGCATAAGTTTACTACTCCCAATGTTTGTTGCAGATGGTCTGTTTTTTTTAATCGCAGTATTTTTTTTGCCTGTTGGTATTTTTCGTGTATTTCTTTTTCCGTAATTATTTTTTTTACCCATTTCATTTTCATTTTTTTGGCTATTTTTTCGGCGCGCACTAAATCCGCGCTGCCGTTTACTCCAACTGTTAACAGTACTGCCTCGGGTGCAAACTTTTTTACTATGTGAGCAATGATTCCCGAGTCTACTCCTCCTGAGAATGCTACGCCTATTTTTCCCTGGTTGCTTGTTTGGGTGCGCACGGCTTCTTCAAGAGTATTTTGGAGTTTAGCGTAATTGATTTTTTTTCCAGGCATGACTATTTTCACCCCCCCAACCCTTTATTACTCCCTATTTTACTTTTTTTGGTTTACTTTTCATTTGTGTTAATTTGGCCTATTAAAGGAATTTATGCCCTTTTTGGACTATTTTGTTTTTTCGCCGGCCTTTTTTCTAAAAGGCCGTTTGGTATCCAAACCATTTTATAGTTTGCAAGGCATTACTTTCTCATGTCTTCCCTCGATAAAATTGACTTGCTTCTATTGGGTCGCCTCTTGGAAGATGGTCGTTCGTCTTTTTCACAATTGGCACGTGAAACCAATTTGACGGACGTGGCAATCAAGAAACGCTTTGAGCGTCTCAAAAGACAAGGAATTATCAACACGATTTCCGCGGACTTGAACTTGGATGTGTTGGGTTTTGCCAAGCCCGTTTTTGTGTTATTGAAAACGGAGCCCTCCAAAAATAAACACATTTCAAAGCGTTTAAGTGAATTGGAGCAGGTGGTTGAGTTTCACGAATTGATGGGTGAGCATAATTTCATGCTCAAGTTAGTGTGTCCGGATTTGAATCATGTTAAACGTGTCTTGGATGATTTGGGTTTTATTGATGGGGTGCGCGAGTTGCGGAGCATGCCTGTGTTGAACGTCGTAAAGAAAACCAATGCGCTTCCTCCTACTTCGTTTCAAAAACGGTTCTAATAAATTTCATTCTCTTATTTTTTTCTTCATTTCATTTTCCATTCAAATCCTTTCCACTTTCTTTTTCCCTTATTCATTTCTTTCTCTATTTTTTCGTTTTTTTCAACCTATTCTAATAAACCCCGTTCACGCTCTATGATAACATGCCCTCTACCCTCATCATTGCGGAGAAGAACCTCGCCGGCCAGCGTATTGCTGAAATCCTCGGGGGAAAAACGACTCGTTCGCAAGCCAAGGGTTTTGCTAAATATTACATGTTTACCCGCAACAATGAGGAAAACACGGTTGTTCCCCTGCGCGGGCACATTGTGGAGGTTGATTTTCCCAAGCAGTATTCGTATTGGAAGGGAACCCCTCTTCAGGAGCTGGCCCGCGCTCCCATCTTGTATTTGCCCAATGATGCTCAAATCGCCGCATTGTTAAAAGATGTTGGCAAACAATGCACGCGCGTCATTATTGCTACGGATGCCGATCGCGAGGGAGAAAGCATTGGCGTAGAAGCGTTGCGTATCGTGCAGGAAGTTAATTCCCGTGTTAAAGTTGAGCGCGCCTATTTTTCCGCCATGACTCCCAAAGAGTTGCAGAAAAGTTTTGATGAACTCGTTAACGTTGACTATAATTTATCCGATTCCGCCGATTCGCGGAGAGAAATTGATTTGATTTGGGGTGCCGCGTTGACGCGTTTTGTTTCCATTGCGGGCAATCGTATGGGGAAGGATTTCATCTCCGTGGGTCGCGTACAGACGCCCGTGCTCGCGTTGATTGTGAATCGTGAAAAAGAACGCCTTGCTTTCGTGGTGCAGCCGTATTGGGAAATTATTGCTCACGCGGAGAAAAACCAAAAAAAGTTTGAGGCCTCTCATAAAAAAGGAAAAATTTTTGATGAAAAAGAAGCGCGTACTATTTTTGATAAAATAAAAGATGAGAAAACTGCTCTCGTGAAAAAAGTGAGTAAAAAAAAGCGCCTCGTTGCACGGCCCACTCCCTTTGACACAACCACCATGCTTCGTGCTGCCTCTGCATTAGGCTTTACCGCGGGACAGGCCATGAATACGGCTGAATCATTATACATGGCGGGCTACATTTCCTATCCTCGAACGGACAATCAAACATACCCCAACACGATGAATTTGAGCGAGCACTTGGAGGAGTTGAAAAATCACAAAGAATACGTTCCATTTGTGGAAGGCATCCTCGCTGCGCCCCTAAATCCTTCCAAGGGCGCCAAAAACACCACTGACCATCCGCCGGTGCACCCCACTAAAGTTCCTGACCGCGGAAAAATGGGCGAAAAGGAGTGGAAATTTTTTGATCTCGTGGCACGTCGTTTCCTCGCAACGTTCATGCCGGATGCGGAGACGGAAAATACGTCGGTTGATTTGGAAATCAAGTCCGAACCTTTCTCTGCCACGGGTCAAACCATTTTATTTGCCGGGTGGAAAGCCGTGTATCCTTTTTCGGAGTTGAAGGAAACCATTCTCCCCCCGCTCAACGAGGGAGAGCACGTGAATGTGGAAAGGATTGAGATGCCCCGAAAGGAGACGCAGCCCCCGGCGCGTTATTCCCAGTCGGCGTTGCTCAAACTCATGGAGGAGAATAATTTGGGAACCAAGGCCACGCGCGCGGATATTATCCAAAAACTCTACGCGCGACAGTATATTTCAGGCATCAAGAGCATTGAGCCTAATCAAATTGCGTTTGCAGTCATTGATTCGCTCGAAAAACATTGTTCGATTGTCACCGAACCCAAAATGACGGCGGAGATGGAGGCTGAAATGGATTTGGTTGCGAATGGCAAAACCAAGAAAGAAAAAGTAGTGAATGATTCGCGCACTATTCTAGTAAATGTCCTTGACACGCTTGTTGCTAATCAATCCGCTGTTTCAGTTGAGTTGAAAAAAGCCTTGTTTGCGCAGGATTCGATGGGAAAATGCCCTAATTGTGAGAAAGGACAACTCGTCATGCGCAAGGCAGCTGCCACTCAAAAAAGATTTTTGGGATGCGACCAGTTTCCCAATTGCCGAACCACGTTTCCTCTTCCCCAAAAAGGAACGTTGTATCCCACCAACAAAGTTTGCCCCGTGTGCAATAAAGCTCCTCTCATTAAGCTCGCGGGGAAAAAATTTAAGATGGAAATTTGTGTTAATTATGATTGTCCTTCCAAGGATGCGTGGAAAAAGTCCCTCGCGGAAAAAGATTCGGTCAAGGCCGCTGCTCCTGCTGCTGTGAAGCCATCTTCTTCATCCATTCATTCCGCGTCATCGGCATCTGCTGCTTTTCCCCCTAAACCCGCTCCGCGGAAGCGTTCTCCTGCTATCTCTAAAAAGCCTGCTTCTCCTTCTTTGTAGTAATGCGTGCTATTATTCATTTTCGTGAATCCGTGCAGGATAATGCTCAGCGTTTTTTTGACGATGTTAAGCGTGTTTGTCAAAAAATAAAGGGTGCCGAGTTGGGCGTGCGTGAAGTCGAATCCAAGCTCTCGGCGCTGGAAAAAAAAATTGTTGTGAGTGAAAAAAAATCTCCTTCCCGTATGCGCGTCAAAGAGTGGTTTGAAAAATTTCGGTGGGGTTACACGCGGAATGGTTTGTTAATCGTGGGGGGAAGGGATGCTCATTCCAATGAAGCGTTAGTTAAACGTCACATGGAGAATAATGATTGGTATTTTCACGCCGATGTTCACGGGGCGCCCCACTGTATTTTGAAAAGTGGAAAAACCAAGCCTACTTCTCAGGATATGGATGATGCGGCCTCGTTTGCGGGAGTTTTTTCTTCGGTTTGGAAAAAGGGTTTGTTTTCCGTGCGCGTGTATGCCGTTAAACCCTCTCAAGTTAGTAAGAAGGCTCCTTCCGGGGAAAGTCTGGGTCGCGGGGCATTCATTATCAATGGAGAACGTCAGTGGTATGATCCTTCCTTTCAATTGGGTTGGGGTGTCCAGTCTACTGTAGATGGTTATCGTGTGATGTGCGGTCCCTTGTCGTGCGTCAAAGTGCACGCTCAACATGTCGTGGAGTTGCTTCCCGGTGATAAGTCCAAGAATGATGTTTCCAAGTCGTATCAAAAATGGTTGGAGAAACAAACCCCTTCGATTCATGTTCCCTTAGAGGAATTAGTCTCCTCCCTCCCTGCTGGGGAATTTGTTTCTCGTCCCCTCGCGTCTAAATAAGCGTTTACCGTGTAACCTGCGCCGCGTAGTAATGTAGCCCTTCCGTTGGATGGATTAAAAAGCCCTGGCGGAGATATAGTATTTCATGTCGAACTTTCCTAATCCCTTAGTGAATGCTCCTCCGGTTCCGGATAAGCGTGCCGTCACGTTGAAAGTACAGGAGCCCTCTCCCACGCATGTGGGGAGAAATATTGTTACTCTTGACAGGAAGTCCAAGCAAGTTCTCGGCATCACAAGCGGGGATATTGTGGAGATTGAGGGTGCGAAAAAAACGGCTGCGATTGTGTGGCCTGCGCGTACGGAAGATGAAGGAAAAGACCTCGTGCGTATGGACAACCTCATCCGCCACA
>VGJJ01000043.1 GCA_016867455.1 Candidatus Iainarchaeum sp.
CGGCTTTCACCGCAAAATAGGCGATTGTTTTTGGAGAAGCGGGAATTTCTTTTTCCACGTATTCTCCCTCGCTGAGCGTGAATGGAGTATCCATGCATTAGGGAAAATTTTCGAGTTTAAAACGGATTACTTTCGTTTTCCAACGACGCGCTTCCATCCCGGGAGGGATTTTACTTGGATGGCCTCGACAAAGAGTCCTTTTTCTTTCAACACTTTTCTCGCGGCATACGCTCTCAATGTGTGGACGCATGCTGATTGATATTGGGGCGCGACTTGCGTGGAAATTTTTTGAATAATAGTAGAGAGTTCTTTTCCAGAAAGGAAAGCAACCAACTCTTCTACACTTGCACTCTTTCCCGGGTTTTGCGTGAGATATTTTTCCAATTCCACTAGTTTGAGCACGCGTGACAAGTATGTTTCAAAGCGCAAATCTAATGTAATGGAATACGAGATGATGAATTCTGCGAGCGTGCGCCGATTCATTTCGGGGGTGACGCTAAATTTTTTGATGCATTTCCATGCGTCATAGTTGGCGATAAATTGGATGTTTCCCTCACTTACTTTTCCGGTGGAAAAATCACTTGTTGAGCGTCCGTAATTGACATCCCATCCTCCCTCACGGAGAATTTTTCGTGTTAAAAACAAGCGAATCATTTCCTGAATCATTTTCTTTTCTTTGGCTTGCCATTCAGAATTGTCACATACTTCATTGAGTGTTTTTCCAAATTTTCTACTCGAGAGCGTGGCAAATTGGTTTGCGAGCGTGGCCCCCCCTTCGTGGAGGGCGCGCTCAATTTTTCCTAAATCTAGTATGGTTTGCAGTGCTTCCGCGAGAAGGGCGTCCACCCCTTCTACGGCATGGGTTATGCTTAATGTATCGGGGAACGTGCTCAAGTCTCCTTTCACATCATGGTGAAATGCCGTCTTCCATTTTCCCATGGCGACTTTGAAGTCGACGTATCCTTCGCTCATATACTAGGAGTGCGTGAAAGGCGGTTAAAAACCTTGCAGGGGAGTAAAACGCCACGTTTATATGCTGAAAATTCGTGGTAAACACATGGGTTCGCGCATGAGCTTGTGGGAAAAAATCCAGCATTACGCGGGACGTGTTTACGTTTTTGAGTCCAAGAATCATTTTGCGGTTGGAAAGTACACGTTTTCCGAGTACTTGTTTTTGTTAATCGTCGCGCTCGTTTTTGCGTATTTGGTTCCGCAAGTCTTGTCGAATGATACTCTCATCACTATTATCGGCGCGCTCATTGCCTTGTATGTCGTGTATTATTTGGCGTGCTTCCTCTTGTCGGGCGGTAGAGGAAGAATTGTGGATGTCATGAATTAGTGTTGAATCGTATCCACCCATTTTTCCTGAATTTTTTTCAAATCTTCTCGCGTTACACGGTTATACCACTCATTCTCGGGTTGAATACTCACGATGGGTCCTTTTCCACAGTAATCGAGGCAGCCGCTCTTCACCACACGAATGGTTTTTCCTAATCCTTTTTGGTTCACATACTCTTTGAGTTGCGCGTGCAATTCTAATCCCCCGCAATTTCCGCAGAGTGTTGGGTCTTCAAGATTTTTTTGACTGGTACATACGAGAATGAGTCTTTTTTGGGTTGCGGGAAAGGGTTGCATGGTTCTCACCTACCCTAAATTACGTTGATAACTCTTTAATTATTGGAGCGCACGCATAGGTATAGGAGGGGATTTTTCCCATGAAAGTAATTCACGAGTTTCTGGATTTTTTGAAAAAATACCAAGTCATTGGTTTGGCGGTCGCGTTCATTATTGGTGCGGCTTCCACCAAATTGGTCACGGCAGTGGTGAATGATATTGTCATGCCCATTGTTTCCGTCATTGTTCCCGGGGGAGATTGGCGCCTCGCCACGTTGAATGTGGGGCCCGTCAAATTCTTGATTGGAGATTTCGTTGGAGCATTGATTGATTTTATTATCATCGCGGCCGTGGTCTTCATGATTGTCAAATTCTTGATGAAAGAGGATGCCACGCAGAAGAGATAGGGAATTATTTTTTCCCTATCCCTTTTGGGGTTTTTTTTAGTATTCTAATTTTTTTTATTACTTTTTGGCCTGGGTGGTTAGCCAGAACACTACCACATACATGACTAATCCGTACACGCAGCTGGGTAAGAGGAGCGAGTACACGCAGGGTTTGATGGGACAGCTTGGATCCATTAGTTCAATGAAAGAATAGTATCCCGAGAATAGGATTCCAAACAATGCTACGCGGGAAATCCATTCTAGATTTCCTTTGTATTTTTTGGCATTGCTATGCCATAAGTACGTGAGTACGAGAATTGTTCCGAAGATGATGAAACCATACACGCATGTTGGGAGTCCCAACAAATAAGGGCATCCTTCGCGTAGCGGGCAATTTCCAGTAATGACTTTCGTATACGTGAGCCACCCGGAAAAAAGCACGCCGGCAAGGGCCACGAGTAAAATATATTTGGGAATATCTTTCGTGTTCATGCAGGAAAAATTGAACACGGGTATATATAGCCTGCGATTAACTCACGTGAATTTTGCGCGCAAATACATTTTTCGTTTGTTCTCAGGAAAGCGTTCAATCGCATATCGCAGCATCGTGCGCGGCATCCGTTGCGCATGCGTGTGCAAAAAACCCTCTAATGCTTTTTCGTCTCGTTTTCCTATTTCGCGCAGCATCCATCCGCATGCTTTGTGCATCAAATCGTGGTCGTCTTTCAACAATTTTTCACACAATACAAATGTATCGGAGAATTGCATTTTTTTGATGAATGCAAACGTTGCAATAACCCCAATGCGCCTATCCCACACGTGAGGGGATTCTACTAAATCATAAATAATTTTTCGGTTTTCTTTTTCACTCAATAAATGGTTTCCCAGAATTTTGTCCGCAGACGAATCGACGAGATCCCAATTGTTTACATATTTTTTATTTTTCAAATAAAATTCAACGAGTTCTTTTTTCACATTTTCATTTTTTTCCTTCGCATATTTTTCAACTAAAATGAGCAATGCGGTTAGTCTTTCTTCGTGGATGGGTGATTTCAAGGAGTTTTCGATAGTCGAGAGTGGAATGTCCAAGAATGTGCTCGCTACTTTTCGGCAGTCGGGAACCGCCACCCCATGGAATTGGTCTCCTTCCCCGTATTCTCCTTTTCCTGTTTTGAAGAAGCGTAAATTCACGCGTTTGCGTTCTTCCGAGGAGTATTTTTTGAGTTCGTTCAAGATGCCTTTCATACGTTAGTTGAGCGACCAGGGAAATTTAATGGTGTCCTCGCTCCGCCGCCGCATTGCCGGCAACACTCATGGGGGTTGCTTTCTTCTTAGCTCGTGTAGCCAAAAATCCCGCGAATTGCAACATGATTACATGCAAGCCATTACCCACAACCCTGCTTCCGCCAGATTGAGAAATGCTCCCCCATTGGCCAATATCACGATAACGCCCGTCTGAGATAAATAAAAGTGTCCGAGCGTTAGGATAAATGCCCCATACACGAGTCGCTGGATTTTTTTCCAGTTTCCAAATCCAAGTTTTCGCACCGCAAAATCAGTAGACGTGAATGCCAGCAACCCAAAAATAGCCATGGCAGGAACAGCAATCCAGTATTGAATGTCCGAGAAAACCATTGAGAAATCAAAATCAAATCGATTCACGATAACAAGGAAGTAGTATGCGAGCATGAAAATGAATGCAGATAATCCTACCGCGCGGCGAGGTTCCATCCATGCTCCAAAAACGGTTGGCCAAAAAGTAACGAGTGGTCCGATGGCCAGTGCCACACACAATAAGAAAAATGCAATGAGTGCAAACAATCGAGTGAACACCACACTTGTTGAGAGGGTAAAAAACGATTCGTAGACGCTCAACAAGACAATTCCAATCATAATCAACCAAAACAACAAGCTTCCTTTCTGCATTCGTTTCACGCTCCCATTTTTTCTTTTTCAACTATTATTCTCCCATCACACACTCGACGCGGGAATCGTTTCTCCCACTTTTCCTAATAGGAATCCTGACAAAATTTTATCGGCTTTCGTGGAATGTCCTTGTTGATTAAACGCTTTTGTCATGTCTTTTCCACAATAGGGCACGTACACGTTTCCCCCGGGATGGCTGGTGTATGAACTCACGTTGTATACGCTTCCCGAGTAAATGACCCAGCAATCTTTCTTCGCGGAATAAGCTGCCACTTGCGTCTTCGACAATAAGATAGTCGCCGGCACCGTTGGGGGTGGAGTAACGGGCGGGGCCACGGGAGGCGTCACCAGATTAGTATCCACCGGAGGAGTAGTGGGAGGAACAACCACGGGTGGGTTAACCACGGGGGGATTCTCCACCGGAGTATTTTCCACCGGCACGTTTACCGTCTCATCGAGTGCGCGGGGATCCACACTCACGATGCATCCGCTCGCACCGATTAGTAGCAGCAAAACAAAAATGATTGCGCGCATGACCATCATCAATAGGCAATCGCATTAAAACAAATCCATTAACGAACGAAAAGAACTCGCGTGAAATAAAAAATATACTAAAAGCCCTCAATGGGATTTGAACCCACGACCCCCAGTTTACAAAACTGGTGCTCTGCCGCTGAGCTATGAGGGCAAACTTTTTTACAAAAGTTTGATCAAAAGCCTATGTGAGGGTTTGTATTCAAACCCTCAATAATAGTCCATGGTCTGTTCTGCCGAACAAACTAAATAAAATCCCGTAAAAATGCCTTTAAAGACACACTTTTGACACGGCAAACGGAACCCCATTTTAATGGTTTGGGGACCCATTCCTCGTATGAACCCCCCTTCTGCGGAGCAAATTTATGCTATTTGCAAGACCTGCGGAGAGTGCTGCAAGCGCTACGCCATCTCTGTTCTCCCTCGAGAGTTAGCCCGAGAGGCCAAATTTTTCAAACTCTCCGAGAAAGAGTTCACGGCCATTTACACCCGCTTACTTGTTCAAATCGTCCCCTTTTCTTCGGGCCAGCACCCCCTTTCGTTGCACACGAGCATGATTCCCCAAAACGTTTGGAAAAAACTCCAAGCAGCGGGGTTCTCCTCCGACTATGCGATGATTCTCCCCATGGTTGGTTTCAAGAAAAAAGAATATTGTGTTTTCTTCGACCCGAAAACAACGAGTTGCACCATGCATGAGGTGAAACCGGCGCAGTGCACCCTTTTTCCTTTTACCAGCGTGGAAAAAAATATTGATTATGCAAAAGCCTATGATTTTTGTGAACTCTCCCGCGTGGAAAAACCCACGAACGAAATTTTTGCGGCACAAGACGCGCAACGAGTGGAAATGAGAAACTATTTTGACGCGGTCGCGGAAAAGGGCCTTTCAAACGTGTGGAAAAATATTCCCAACGCAGGGGATATTATTTACAATGGAAAAATAATTTCCACGATTACGCTCAATGAACTAAATGAGTGGTTAGCCGCGGCCAAAAATAAATAATTAAACGAAAAATGGCCGCGTTGTAAAAAAGAATTAGTTTTTCACGCCGCTCAAACCTGCTTCTTTTGCAGCATCTTCCGCGTTTTGGTAGAATTTGAGTGTGAGCTCAAATCCTTTGGCGGCGACGGCTTTGACTAATGTTCCGTCCCACATCTGCATGCCGAGCATGAATCCCACGTGCATATCCCCAATCACGCCATCTTTCAAATTCATGAACCTTCCTGAGCAAGAAACGATGCGTCCATTCTTGATGTCCGTGCTCACGAATCGGGATTTGTTGAAATAATTGATGGTGGCATCCTTCAATTGTCCTTCCGCATTGAGTGCACTGGCTTCGCGAATATTGTGTTGACGAATCGCATTCTTTATACCGGCCAACACATCGTCCCCTTCATCAAATACCAAGTTTAACGTCTTTTCCACGCTTTTTCCCTTGTAAATAGTCGAATCCAAATTTCCCATGAGTTAATTCCCCCGTATTGATGGCCTACTATACGTGTTTCTCGTTTATTAGCATTTTCCATTGTGTAGCAACCCATTTATTTAGGTGAGAATCCTTTCCTGGTATATGGAAAACCTCTCCTTGTTGCACCAAAAAATTAACGCGTGCACGTTATGCCCGCTTTCTCAAACACGCATCAAAGCAGTTCCTGGAGAGGGCCCCGTTCATCCCAAAATTATGCTCATTGGGGAAGCCCCGGGCCGAAATGAAGACGAATCCGGACGGCCATTCTGTGGTGCGGCGGGAAAAAAACTAGACATGTTATTGGAAAGCGCGGGCCTTTCGCGCGCAGAGGTTTTCATTACCAGTGTTGTAAAGTGCCACCCTCCCGAGAATCGCGTTCCCACGCTGGAAGAAGCACATGCGTGCAAAAATAATTATTTGTTCGAACAAATCAACATTCTCCAACCTAAAATTATTGGCCTCATGGGAAGAACGGCCATCAGTCATGTTTTAGAGAATGAAAAAATTGATTTGGAAAAAATGCACGGGAAAATCATTGAGCGAAACAACT
>VGJJ01000044.1 GCA_016867455.1 Candidatus Iainarchaeum sp.
ATTCCACTATCGAGCGTGGGTGGAGGATGACGACTCCACATACTTGAGAGACCCCATGGACGTGGTATTAGGAACCGGCCAAACAAGTACGCAAAAAGAAGGACAATACGCGGAAACATATCAAAAAATATATTTCGCGGGAAAAAGCATCACGTGCAGCGAGACATTCTGCTACAGCGGAGAAAACATGCTCAACGAGGATGACCAACTACTCGTGGATGAGCAACCATTCAACTTGAGCATCAACAAACGATACACATACTCATTCGTACTCACGTCCAACTCAAACACAGTATACCAGAAACCTAAATTGCGCGTATTCGTATCCAACAATGCCGTTACCGCGAGCGCGGAAGCACTATTTGACGCCTATTCCGTGACGCGACCGGATGGACAAGAACTCCAAGGAAACGGACTCTCAACAAGGGAAATTCCGGGAGGAGAAGGAACCGGATTAGATTTAGGAAAAATGGAACAATACAAAACAGTCGTGGGAGCATTTTCATTCGTAGCCAAAACGGCTGCCGGAACAAACATAGTGGTGCAACTCATCAATGAGGGAGAAATAGTATTCGAACAAAACATCCCCATGGAAATCAACAGCGACCAAGACTTGACGCTCAACGTGAATCCCACTACTGCCGCGGCGTTCATCCCCACCACGTTTGATGTGCACGTCAAAGACAAAGAAGGATTTGAATTACGCGACGCACTCGTGAGCTTGTTGAAAATTGACCCCAACAAAACACAACAATATGTGGAACGAAAGTATACGGACATCACTGGACGCACAACCTTGAACGCGCCCCCATCGTTGCCCAACACCCACTTTGTAATTGACGCGGTAAAAGGAGGATACGCATCCAACCCCGTGCGCATTATTGTGGATGAAAATGTGGCCATGTTCGCTCCCAAAATGCTCACGTTCCGTTTGCCCAACACACCCAACGCGGAACAATTCCTCCCATTAGACATTACGAATCAAACCCAACAAGGATTTGTATTAAGCAAAGCCGTCATCACGGGACAATTCCAAGGACTATTGTCTAATGGAGAAATGCAGAATTACGTGCAACAATATCAAAACACGCTCAACGTTGATAGTCTAGAAACAGAAACCATTCAAGTCAAAGCCAGCACGTCCGCGAGCGTGAGTTTAGTGGCCAACAAAACACTATCAGGAAGTCTTATCTTGACTTTCAAGAACACGCAAACCAATCAAGAGTGGGTGCAAAACGTACCATTCACGGTCGAATTACGAGTAGTAGGAGAATGTGACGATGACGCGATCCAACTCTCTGGAACCCCTGCGTCGGGCACGCTCAACACGACCGCATTCGACAACAAGTCACAAACCCCCTTCCAGATTTCCAACATTTGCACCGTGGACGGACAGCCCTTCGTGATGAAAAACTTGAAATCAAAAATAGTATGGAAAAGCAACCCCATTGGAAACGTGGAACTCGCCACCACGGACATTGAAGGAAGCGAACAATCCGTGGAAGTATTGCGCAGCGGAGCCTATACCACGTTATTTGACACATTCAAGAGTGTGGAAGAAAGCACGTATGAGAGCATTCTCACGTTCACCCCATTCCCGCAGAATATTGGACAAACAGCCGATTTTACCGTATTCATCGCAGGAGAAATTGGCTCCGGAAATAATGTGCGCACCGTTACCCAAGAATTTGATGTGAAAATAAAAGTCACTAACTTAGAAACATGCGTCAAATTCGACCCCGAACCCGAAGAAGAAATCGTATTGAAGAAAGACGAGGACAAAGTGACATTTGAAATTGATACCACTGCCTGCGGACCCGCTACAGTTGATTTCAAATTTTGTACCGGAAGCAATAATAGTAATTGCTCCGGAGGCGCACCGGAAGGAAAACTATTTTGGTCTCCAAACAGCACGTCAATCACGAATGGAACTAAAACAATTACTATCAATCGCCAAGGAAACACTCTCCCGGGAAGTTATGATTTCACTGTCGACGCGTCCGTGCCCGGAATATCAGCTTATCGCATTGCCGCGTTGAACGTGAAAGTGGAAAGTGATTCCTCGTATGCGTTCGAAATGGAAAAAACGGACTTCTCATTGTATCAAAAGAACGCGAAGGACGCGACGACTGTCATCAATAGTTTAGTCGCGGAAAAAGTGAAAGTGAAAGCGAATAATTGTGACTGGGCATCCGTTTCAGAAAGACCATTTGCACAAAATTTAGGAATTGCTGCGGGAATAGGTGCCGCTACCTATATTGTCGCCAGCTACGCCGTCGCGGGGACCGCGCTTGGATTTACCACCATTCAAATTACAAACACCATTGCATTTTCAGACGGCTGTATTCCGTGTCTTGTTGTTGCTGTTGTCGCTGCCGTCGCCTATTTGCTGTATGAAATATTTGATGACAAATGTGATAGCAGCATCACAGGAGACCTGCCGGACTACATCATTAATCTCGCAGGAGCACTCGACAATGACCAACTCCCCCCGGACACGGTTAATATTGTTTTATCCAACAACGTTTCCACATTTGTAAAAGGAGAATGGAACACGGAAGCATCGAACTACCAAGTGAATGACGCGACTAATTATGATTACACTCAAACAGTTGGAGCGGTATTCACAAATCTGACAGGATATTCTAATCCAAATCCATTATTTGGAGTAGCTACTTTGCGAGCGACCGAGCATGTTCACGGGGATGAAGGGCATGGTGGAAACGCAGCGGTGACATGTCATAGTAGTGCCTTTGGACCATTTTGGATTGGGCCGTCTGTAGATGGTGGACCAAGTCAAGGTAAATGCACCCCTGCCTTTGACAAAATTCGTGAAGAAAAATTCCACGTGAAATTCAAAACACAAGACGTGAATCAGGCACTGCCTAATCTCCAATTCGACTCCGTAGCGTGCGTTTCCGGTACAACCTTAGGAGCAACGGGAAATGGTTCCGTGCCTAAAGTAGCATTCAACTGGTCATGGAACGACACGACAGGAATTCCCCTGTATGCGTGTGATGCGAGTAACCCAAATGCCATTTACTGCGACGCAACGCAGTTCAACATTGACATGATGAAACGCATCAAGGCATTGGATGACTTCCTCGCGGCCAACCATTACGTGTTTGACTGCCCTGACAATCCATCCGCACAACCCGATAATGCCCAATTCCCCATTTCCACACCCGTGCCCAGTAATTTCGTGGGATCAACCATGAATGGATACGATTTCGTGGACACCACCACGATAAAGTTTGTAGGAACCATCCAAAATAATTCCACGACAGCGCAAACAATGTCATTCACGGTCAATATGCAACCCTTTGACCCCGCGAACCCCAATGCAACGATTGGAAGTAAAGCGTGCGCGGCGCAAGTAACCGTCAATGCGAACGCATCCAGCAATGTCGAGTGTACTATTGCAGGATTAAACCCCAAGAATTATACGACGAGGTGGGAGATTAGCAGCACGACCACCAGTAATATTGCCTATTCTGCACTCAATCTAAACCTCGACGTGGCGAGCTATGGACAAACCAACGCAGGAACGTGCGACAACATGATGAAGACCACAGCCATCCTGAATGGTGTCCCCGGAATCAACATGTGGATTGACGCAGGGGATCCACGATTCGCAGAAAACGTGAATGATACCACTGTCACCTACACGCAAGCTATTCCAAACGTTCACGTGTTGGAACAACTCTTACACTTTGACGCGCACTTAATGAGGGATGGTTATTCCAAAGACTTCGAGAATGATTTCAGAGATTATTACTCCACGAGCGCATTCGCTGACGCCCCCGTTTGGTTCAAGGGAACGAGCGGAAGCCCGGGATTGAACACGTATTACGGGGATGATGATCGAATGGCATTCAGCAACAAATACTATAACGACTCAACACTGCCTAACGCGGGAAAGTATCGCGTGGACATTAGCGTGTTCTTCGGGGACGAATGGAGATTATTAGATGGAAACGGCACGCCCCGCGCAACGATTGGAGTGGACTTTTACCACTTGAAAAACCCCGTGCCCAATTCTCCATTTTACAAACTCCCATTCAATGGACACGTAGGATTAGTGGGAACGCAGTATGATCGCGTAGGATATGGTGTGGAATACATCAACGAAACCAACCCCATCAAAGTGAACGATAGCACGGTGCAAACATACTCGGGAGAAGAATCCTCGGCACTATCCCAAGTCAATGTGGAGTATGAGGATGATTTGCGCGTCATGAATAGCATCCCCTCCACGCGAGGAAATATTTTGGAAATAACCGCATCGAATGGAAACGCTCCCGGAAGAATTGTATTCACGCCCAGCTTGGCCACTCCAACGGTGATGAAAATAAGCAAAGCCGCTACCACGCAGCCATTCTCGGTATTCTATCAACTTTCTGAGAATGGAACCCCCCGCGACACGGGAAGCGCGCTATCATACTGGGAAGGAGTGGGAAACTGTTACGATTATACCTCCGTTCCCGTGTATGAACGATTCAACTTCACTCCCGATAGGGCGGCGAACACGAATGATAAATTGAATGCGTGGCAATACTCCTATGCTATCGATTGGCCATTGGCTCGACAGGGAGGAGATGAGTATTTGCGAACCATCTTCTACACGCCGGCAAAAGGAACGTATGCCATTAATTCAGAAACAGAATCATTGAAATTCTTCACGAGCAATTACTCCAATGCGGCGAATAGCCAAAACTTGGATGGAATTTCCACTCTTCCATACAACAATGCGAGCCAACTCATTGATTCCATGCAAGATGTATTTGATTTAGTGGCGAGCGGAAAGATTTGCGTCACGGATTCGGGAAACAAAGCCCGTTTCTTTTGGAATCCGGAAACATTGTACAAGCAAGCCTCTCAAACGAGTGTGAGTGCGTTTACGAATGGATTGCAAGCCGGAGTAACGTGCGTGGGGCCGCCGACAAACTAATGAGGGAAAAATGGGATGGGTTGTGTTGGCGGGATTGAAACATGGGCTTAGTAGAAAAGTATCATCAACTGGAAGACGCATGGTACGGGTTCCTGGATGAAATAGATGAAAAATTCCCCGTGTACGCAGTCGTGGACCCCATCGAAAAAATAGTTCCCACATTCGCTATTTTGCTCGGAATCGTGGCCGTGCTCCTCGCCGGAGGGGTGTGGATGGTTTTTTCGGGAGTAGTGGGGGGAGGAAACACGCTTACTCTCTTAGTAGTCGATGAAGAAGGAAATCCAATCGAGGGGGCAATTGTTTTCACCCAATGGGAGGGAGGGTCGCAAAAAGTGATCGTGAGTGGAGTGGGAAAAGCCACGCTCAAAGATATTCCCATCGGAAATGAAATCACTCTCACATTAGAACACCCTGCCTTTGCAACCAAAACACAATTAGTAACACTAAAGGAAAAAGACACCACGTTATCCATTGTTTTGCTGTTCAAAGAAATCACCCTCTCCCCATTAACATTCTATTTCGTGGACAAAACAGGAATGAGTTTAGAGGGGAAAGAAATTAGTGTGCAACTATCCTGTTCGAGTGGAGAAGCATGGGAAATTCCATTCCAAAAAACAGAATTAGGAGTACTAACCATTACTCCCCCCAAAAACTGTGACACCATATTAGGAGACATTTATGGAGAAGGATTAGAAGAAAAAAATGGAGTGATATTGAAAGCAAACAACCCCATCATTGCATTAGACACGTTAAACGTGGAAAAGAGCACGCTGAAAATAACCATCAAGCAAGCCGATAACGCCAAACTACTCAATGG
>VGJJ01000045.1 GCA_016867455.1 Candidatus Iainarchaeum sp.
GGAAGTGGAAAAAGAAAAAAATGCGTCGCGAACGCAGAAAGAAGCGATATTTACGACAGCGCGCACGACAATAATGGCCGCGCTGCTCGACATATTTTTATGCACGGACAGGCTAGTCCACGCATATGTCCAGCAAACCCTCTCCTGGTCAAAATCCCCGCCGGAGGAAACCACAGCCTCCACGCAGGGGGTCTGCTCCCAATAAGCGCGTGCGGTATTTTGTTACCCCCCAAGAGGCGCAAAATCTTCAGCGTTCTTTTTTTCCGTTTCTTCCCCATGAAAAACCGTCCTCGATTCGAAAATTAGTGAATCAACTTCGCGAGGCAGGTCTTGTTCGTCCCACGCGAAAAGTAAAAGATGGTATTCACACGGCAGTGGGGATTGGCCTCACGCGCGCGGGGGAAGTGAGAATGAGCGCCCTTCGCTTGGTTAATCTCCCCCGTCTCAAAAATGTTCCCCAAAATGAGCGGATGAAAATGATCGTTCCGGTGGTGCTTGACATTATGCATGAAATCAGGTTGGCCGAATTAGAACGAATGATTTTGCAAACGGTTCATGACCCCTCCCGCGCGGCAAAAGTAAAAACAACGCGATACATTCCGCCCGTTTCAAAAGAAATGGTATTGGATGCCCTAATCAAGTATAGCGTGCACGATGAAGCAGACCGGCGCCGTAGTCTTCAAAAGGGCCGGGCGGATGACTTTCATTCGACTGTATTAGAAAGTATGCGTTTCTTACAAGCCCGCTTGGACGTGGTGGGGGAAGCATTGAAAATCGTGGATTCTCCTACTCTTTATCGGCAACTCGAGGGAAAGTCCATTGATATTTGGTATGATGCTCAATACTGGCGTGGCCGAGAGAGAATGAACGACCGAATCGCTGAATGGATGCGTCGGAAGAAGTAGTTTTTCTTCGACTCTTGAACTATCTTTAAAAGCCTTCTCCCGCCAAACATTAGTCCGCTTAGACGAAATCTAAGTGTTTCAATTGCCTCCTAGCAATTTTTGCCTAGGACACGCGATTTTTCAGCCTTCCAAGGTTGACATCATCTCCACATTGGAAAACCGCGCTCATTTTTGAGTCGCGAGGGAAATGATTCCCAAATCACGCGCAAGCCTTTGGGATGATGTAGGTTGGAAGCAAAGACAAGGATTGTAGTAATTCTAGGAAACTTTTAACAAAAGTTTCATCAAAATGGAACGAAAACAATCATGTCACGTGTTTTGATTTGTTTTTTTGATTATTTTCTTTTGCAAAAAAGAGAATGGTAAAAATGATGAATCCAAAAACGCCAAATTTCTTTTAGTGAATCTTTTACGAATAGTACGAACAACTTTTTGGACAATCTCCAAGACGCTTTGTAGGATACAGAATTCTTTCACACGTGCGGTCAATGATTATTTTTTCATTGAACGTTTGTCAAACAAACGGTTGTGTGAGTAGAGTTTTGGTAACAATTAATTTTTTTGGCGCGAATGCCGGAGGCGATGCGAAGCATTTTCTCGAGGTTTTTTGCGAAGCAAAAAAGTCGGTTGTCGATCCAGCTGATCCTGCTGGCGGGTACTGCTATCGAACTGCCACTTAGACATGCAAGTCAATAGGTCAAGCTACGTTGGCCTTTGGCGTACGGCTCAGTAACACGTCGTCAATCTGCCGTTGCGAGGCGTTAATCCTGGGAAACTGGGGGTAATGCGCCGTAGCACTCTGAATCTGGAATTGGTTGGAGTGTGAAAGGATGTGCCCGCATGCTGGGCATAATCGCGCATCGATGAGACGGCGGTCGATTAGGTAGTTGGTGGGGTAACGGCCCACCAAGCCGACGATCGATACGGGCCTTGAAAGAGGGAGCCCGGAGAAGGGAACTGAGATAAGGTCCCTAGCCCTAAGGGGTGCAGCAGTTAGGAAACCTTTACACTGCGCGCAAGCGCGATAGGGGTAGTTCGAGTGCTCTCTATGAGAGCTTTTGCCAACCGTAAATACGTTGGCGAATAAGGGGGGGGTAATATACGTGCCAGCCGCCGCGGTAATACGTAATCCCCAAGTGGTGCCCTCGAATATTGGGCCTAAAGCGTTCGTAGCCGGTTGAATAAGTCCTTGGTGAAAAGGGCACGCTTAACGTGTCCAATGGCTAAGGATACTGTTCGGCTAAGAGACTAGTAGAGGTGCATGGAATTACGGGGGTAACGGTGAAATGTTGTGATCCTCGTAGGACCACCGGTAGCGAAGGCGATGCACCAGGATAGATCTGACGGTGAGGAACGAAAGCTGGGGGAGCGACCCGGATTAGATACCCGGTTAGTCCCAGCTGTAAACGATGCAGACTAGGTGTTCGGTTTTCTACGTGAAACCCGAGTGCCGTCGCGAAGGCATTAAGTCTGCCGCCTGGGAAGTACACTCGCAAGGGTGAAACTTAAAGGAATTGGCGGGAGCTCACTACAAGGGGTGGATGCTGCGGTTTAATCGGATACAACGCCCAGAAACTCACCCGGGGTGACAGCAGAATGATGGTCAGTCTAATGGGCTTACCTGACACGCTGAGAGGTGCTGTATGGCCACTTGCAGCTCGTACTGTGAAGCGTCCTGTTAACTCAGGCAACGGGCGAGACCTTCGGCATTAGTTGCTAGTCCTGTATACGTACGGGGCGCACTCTAATGCGACTGCAGATGCAAATCTGAGGAAGGAGAAGGCCACAGTAGGTCTGTATAGCCCGAATCTCCGGGGCTACACGCGGCATACAATGGTAACGACAATGGGTTCCGAGCCCGAAAGGGTAAGGTAATCCCCTAACCGTTACCGCAGTTCAGATTGAGGGCTGTAACTCGCCCTCATGAATGCCTGGAATCCCCAGTAATCGCGTGTCACCAACGCGCGGTGAATCAGTCCCTGAGCTTTGCACACACCGCCCATCAAGCCAGCTGAGTAGAGTCTAGATGAGCAGCGGCAATCTATTGCCGTTTCGATTCTGGATTTTGTGAGGCGGGCTAAGTTGTAACAAGGTGTCCGTAGGGGAACCTGCGGACGGATCACCTCCTTTAATGTCGGACAAATGTTCGACACCGATGTGTTTTGGGAGAGGACTTCGGTCCTCTCTCATTCATATCACTCAATCTTGTTTTCACGACGTGTGCTAAAAGTTCAAACTACCAGTATAGTTTGATAACTCCCAACAAAAAATTTGCTTCCAACTACTTTCCCCTTTTTCCAATTATTTTTCTCTAATTTTTTTCAAAAATTAATTATTTCTTCGTCGTTTCTTTTTGATTTGCACGCGATGGTGCAACAGTTTTTTGTCCACGTCTCCCCAGAACATGGGGGCGTTTTCCCCGGTGGCGAGTTCAAACACGTCATCTTCCTCATTATCCTCCTCGCGTTTAATGCGACGATGTCCGCGCAAGTGAACTCCTTTGCGTACGGTACGTTTTTTCATTATTTTCGATTTCATCCGCCGCATCTACCCGGTCGGGGAATAAAAGGAACGGGGTTCACCACTTGGGGTTTTTGCAGCACAGATTTATAATCTTCAATCCCAATTCCACGTCAAAGGTGATTTCATGGCTGACCCGTTGATTGGTTTACATGCTTTTTTAGGAGAGTTTGCCGTGTTTGCTTTCTTGTGGGTGATGGTTGAATTATTCAATCCCAACAAAGAAAGTTTGGCGCGCGTAAAAATTATTTCGAGTATTGGTTTAGTGTTTCTTTTTTTGAGTTGGTTCGTGGGGGGTTATTATTACCTCAACGTGTATGGAGCCGATGTCAAGCCCCTCATTAAAGCGGGTCCTCAGCCCTGGGCGCATTTGGTTTTTACGGAAACAAAGGAACACGTTTTTTTGTTTTTGCCATTCATAGGACTATTAGCTTATTTTTTGATTCATTCGCATGGAGAGAATTTGGTTAAGGAACGCAAGACCAGGCATGCCATCCAATTGTTGTGTCTCATGATTGTGTTGATTGGCTTATCTATGGCCGGAATGGGTTATTTGATTTCCACAGGAGCGCGTAATGCGTTGGAAGCGGGGGTAACGATATGACACCTAAAGAATTGCATGCGGCCACTATGGCCACGTTGGGGTCCATTATTTTCGTGACCTTTTCAACGATTTACTCGGAAGTATCGGCGCCATTCAAAACATTTTTGGCCAGTACTTTCGGTCATCATTGGATTGCTAAAAGCGTGTTATCCGTTGTTGTTTTTGTGCTGGTATATTATTATTTTACTCGCATGAGCAAGGGAAAAAATCATTGGAACGCGTGGCAAATGGCAAAAAATGTGACGATTGTTTCCATTTTGGCCGGATTAATCATTTTTGGTTTTTATGTTAACGAATTTTGGGGAGGATAAAAGATGGAAGCAAAGTTTGAACATAAAGCCCTCGCGGGTGCACGCATCGCGTTGGGCGTTATTTTCTTTTGGGCGTTTCTGGACAAGTTATTTGGTTTAGGTTACGCCACCGCGGCGAATAAATCGTGGTTGTTGGGCAACTCCCCCACGTATGGTTTTCTAAAATTCGCCACGGCAGGGCCATTGTCATCGTTGTTCCAATCATTAGCTGGTCAAGTCTGGGTGGACGTATTGTTCATGGCGGGCCTTGCGCTCATTGGTTTGGCATTAATTCTGGGAATGGGTATTCAAATTGCCGGATATGCGGGAGCATTGCTCGTGTTGATGATGTATCTCGCTGCGATTCCATTCTACGCTCCCGAGTCGCATAACCCATTAGTGGATGAGCACATCGTGTATTTGTTTATCTTGCTTGCATTCACTCAAATGAAAGTGGGCCACTGGTATGGGTATGGAAAAACGTGGTCGAAATCCAATTGGGTGAAAAAATATCCAATACTGGAGTAATTGCCCAATCATTGCTTTGATTGAATTTGGATGGAGTGGAATGTCAGTTCGTTTCGCGTAATGAATGACATTTCATCCAATTCTTTCCATATTTGATTCAGATAATTGAGTGCGTTTTCTCTTCCCACGAATCGTTGAATATTCAGTTCATCTTTTTCCTCGCTTAAATCATCGCTCAATTGGAATGCTAATCCATATTTTTGAGCAAATGAGAGTGCATGGCGGTGCGTGATGCCGTAATACTCCAATGGTATTCGTGCGCACAATTCAAACAAGCTGGTTGTTTTTCCATTGGCATACGTTACGTATGATTCCAAATCCACTACTTTTTCTTGCGTTTCCATAAGTTGCGCGTCCGTCATTTGTTGCACCGCCGATAAAACGTGGGTCATGATTTCGCGCGGATATTTTTTTTGGGAAAACAATTGCAACGCGGAAACAAAAAAATAGTCCCCGTACAATACACTATTTTTCATTCCATATTCCGAATGAAAGCTGGGTTTTTCCCTGCGTTCAACATCCTCATCCACAATATCATCGTGTACGAGTGATGCGGCGTGTATCAATTCAATTCCCACCATCGCATCATACAATGGTTGGGCATCCACATTCAATTCCGCACAAATTCGTTCCATGA
>VGJJ01000046.1 GCA_016867455.1 Candidatus Iainarchaeum sp.
AGGGAGAACGGGAGACAAAAGAGTTGCGAGGACGCGAATGATTTCCACTTCCGTGGCAAGAAGCATTTCCACTTCTTCGCGCTTTCCTTCTTTCATTAATTTCCACGGCTGCGTGTCCGCAATAAACTTGTTTCCAAGTGCAGCAATCTTCATACTCACCACGAGGGCATTCTGAATGTCGTGCGCGAGATAGTACGCGTATGCTTCCTGCGCCAACGCGTGTGTTTGTGCAAGAACTTCGGAGTTGTGCGCAGACGCGGGAATCACCCCATTCGTGTACTTTTCAAGCATGGATAAGACACGGAAAACAAGGTTCCCCACACTATCAGCTAATTCCGCATTCGAACGATCCATGAGATTTTTTTCCGAAAAAGACAAATCGTTTCCTAAGGGGGCTTCGCGCAGGAGGTAATAACGCAAGGATTCAACACCATATTTTGAAATGATTTCCAGCGGGTCAATCACATTGCCTAAACTCTTAGACATTTTCGTGCCATTTGCATCATTAATGAAACCGTGCACCAGAATCTGCTTGGGCAAAGGAATGCGTGCACTCATCAACATAGCCGGCCACAACAATGAGTGAAAACGATTGATGTCCATTCCGATAACGTGAATATCAGCGGGCCAAAAATCGGCATATTTTTTATCAGGGTAGCCGCACACCGTGAGATAATTGACGAGCGCATCCGACCACACGTAAATCGTGTGCTCCTTGTTCATAGGAGTAGGAATTCCCCACTTGATACTTTTGCGCGAGAATGAAACATCACGCAAACCATTCTTCATGAAATTTTCCATTTCTTTTTTTCTAAAATCAGGAAAAACATTTTCAGGTACATCCGCATACCACTTTTCCAACTTTTCCTGGTACGCAGACCATTTGAAAAAATAACTCTCTTCCTTGACTCTTTTCACAGGTTTATGACACCACGCATTAGGACATTTTCCTTCGACTAAATCTTTTTCCAACCAGAAAGTCTCATCACTGATGCAGTACCATCCCTCATACATGTCGGGATAAATATCATCCGCATCCCACATTTTTTGAAAAAACGTCTGAGCCGCATGAATGTGGTCCTTATCCGTGGTGCGGACAAAACGGTCATATGAAATTCCAGACGAGTCCATGAGTTTCTGAAAACCGTCCGACATTTTGGTGACATATTCTTGCGTGGACAAACCTTCTTTGGCCGCAATCTCTGCGACTTTCTCCCCGTGCTCATCACTTCCAACCGTGAACAAGACTTTTTCCCCATTCAAGCGGTGAACGCGAGCAATGACATCGGCGATTGTTTTCTCGTAAATGTGACCCATGTGTAAGCGTGCGTTGGGATAATCAATCGCGCACGTGATGAAGAAACCTTTACTCATAACGAGTTAAACGAGTAAAACGCATTATAAGCCAAATCGTGCAAAAACCCAGTTTAGAAGTCGAATGACGCCCTGCTTGAACGTGTTCGATTCCCAAACCCCAAGCAGTTAAGTATACGTTAAACGTTTGTAATGGACTCCTTTTACGTCCATAAAATAACCAATGAAAGCCGGGTTCTCGGCGAAATACCAGAGAATGAGCTTTAAACTACGGGAAGCGTGAGCACTATATGGATGGAGAAGGATTCGGGTACGAAGAAGCTAAGGGCAGCTTCCAAAAACCCGAAGAAACGGAGATCGCTCAAACCCCCCTCAAGGGAGCGGCGAACCCCTTCATTCCCAAATTTGAAGAATTCTTTTCCACACTTGAGTACAAAAAGAAAATTGAGAAGCTTGCCCACGAATACCCGCAAAACCGCTCGTTGATTGTGGATTACAACGATGTGGACTCGTTTGACTATCAACTTGCCGAAGAACTCATGGCGCACCCCGATTTATTAATCGAAGCCGCCGAACTCGCGGTACAAAAAATTGAAGTACCCGTATTGCAAATGGAAAAATTTACTCCCAATGTACGTTTTCGCGGACTACCCAAAGACAAAACTCCATTAGTAAGGGACATTTCAGCCGCACAACTCGGAAAATTATTTGCCGTGGAGGGAGTCATCCGACAAGTTACGGAGGTCATGCCAAAATTGAAAAGCGCGACGTGGCGTTGTAAACGTTGCGGAAACCAATACGTGTTGGAACAAGACGGACACCAGCAACGAAAGCCAGCGTTCTGTAATTGCAAGCACAGGGACTTTGAACTCGTTCCCGAAGAAAGCACGTTTGTAGACTATCAAAAAATACAAATCCAAGAACCACTCGAATCATTAAAAGGAAGCGAACAAGCCGTCAACTTAGACGTGTACATCGAAGATGATTTTGTGAACCGCGTATATCCAGGAAACCGCACCCAGCTCACGGGAATATTACGACTTTATCCACCGAACAAGGACAAAAAAAATGTGTATGGACGATACTTGGAAGCCATCCACTTGGAAGAAACGGAAAAAGAATTTGAGGATGTGACGATAAATGAAGAGGATGAAGTCAAAATTAAGGAGATTGCCAAAAATCCCAAAATATATGACATCCTCATCCAGTCGATTGCCCCCACGATTCATGGTCATGAAATCGCCAAAGAATCCATCTCACTCCAATTATTTGGAGGAGTCAAAAAAACACTCCCGGGGGATATGAAAATACGCGGAAACATTCACGTGCTATTAGTGGGTGATCCGGGAACCGGAAAATCCATTCTGCTGCAAGCCACGGACAAGATTGCACCCAAAAGTGTATACGTTTCCGGAAAAGGATCCTCATCCGCGGGATTAACCGCATCCGCCGTAAAGGATGATTTCGGCGAAGGAGGATGGACGCTCAAAGCCGGTGCACTCGTTCTCGCCAGCGGTGGAATGGTCATGGTGGATGAGTTTGACAAAATGGAACCCGAAGACCGCTCCGCCATGCACGAAGCAATGGAACAAGGAATGGTGAGCGTAGCCAAGGCAGGAATGGTAACAAGGTTCAAAACAGACACGAGTGTTCTCGCGGCAGCCAACCCTAAACTCTCACGCTTTGACAAATTCAAACCATTCTTCGAACAAATAGACTTGCCCCCCTCGCTCATTTCACGATTTGATTTATTCTTCATGATTCATGATACGCTCAACAAGGACCGAGATGAAATGATTGCCAAACACATTTTGACCTCGCATAAAGTAGGAGAACAAATGCTCCAATTACAACGAGCCGGAAAGGGAACGTACACGGAAGAAATGAAACAAATGGAAGAAAAAGTGACCCCGATTATTGACACGGAATTATTGCGCAAATACATTTCGTATTCGCGACAACGCGTATTCCCCATTTTGAGCATGGAAGCCACGCAACTCATCCAAGATTTTTACGTAGGATTGCGCGACCAGGGAAGACAACAAGGAAGCTACGCCGCAACCGCAAGACAATTGGAAGGACTCGTACGCTTAGCGGAAGCAAGTGCACGCGTACGATTAAGCGACGAAGTCATGCGCGAAGACGCGGACAGGGCCATCCGACTCGTGAGAGCATCATTGGAAGACGTGGTCAAAGACCCGGAAACCGGACGCATTGACATTGACATTGTGACGAGTGGACAAACCCAAAGCTCGCGCGACCACATGCGAACGATTACAGACATCATCAAGAGCAAGAGCAAAGAAATGGACAAAGTCCCCATCCAAGATGTGGTGGCCGAGGCATTGTCGCGAGGAATCGAAGAAGAAAAAGTGCGCGATATTATTTCCAAACTCAAAAAAGCGGGAGATATTTACGAACCCTCGCACGGATTCCTCAAGGCGATGTGAGCAAAACAATAAATAGCACACCGTAATTGAGTGAATATGCCCAAGAGACCAAACCCGCATTCTTCGGGAGGAAAAGGAAGCGCATTGCGCGAACTCCACTCTCGTTATTCACTTGCCAAACAGATTGCACGCACGCACAATAAGTCACCCACTAGAGAAAGAGATACTGCCATCAAGGGAATAATTCAAAGCACGCACAAATTTTTACGCGAAATAAACGAAGAACGTGCCAAACATTACAAAAAACCATTAACCATGAACGAACTCATTGAAATCATCCGCGAGAGCGAGTGAAAAAAAACATGCCCCGCCCCGTTAAACGATTCATCCAAAAGTGGATTATTTCTCACCGCGCACGAAAACCCGTTAAACATGAAGAGTTGCGCGAACGATTCTCCCCACTCCTACGCATTAAACAAGGATTAGCCCGCTGGCACGTGGGAAAAAACACGAGCGATGCGGCGCATGGAAATACACAACACGAAATTGATCACGCGACCAAACATTATGCCCTCACACGATCATTCCGCGCCGCGGGAATATTTGGAACGGAAACACGAAATGAACTCACCCCGCTCATAAGAGAAAACAAATGGATTGAGTTGCGAGAAAAAATAGGCGAACGCCGAACCAACCGCATTCGTCAAACGTATGGACAAATCACCCGCATGAACAATGATATTATTCACGACGAATACGTGCGAAATGTCAACCAACCCGGAATCCCCACGGAACAACCGAGGCAACGACCCGTGCATGGCAAAATCATCCCCTTCCCGCGAAAGGAACGCAAGGCCGCGTGAGCAACCAACCATTAAAAGGACGTAATAGGTTGAGAGTGCATGGACACCAAACTCATTGCCCAACTCGCAGGATACTTCCTCATCGTGAACCTGTTAGGATTATACGTGGGACACTACTGGATACTCCAAGACGTGCAACCGACGATTATCAATGATGACCCCAATGACGTGGTGAACTCATTCGGACTTTTAGGGTATATGCTCGTGGGAACACTCGTCATTCTCATTGCCATCAAATTTTTCCCCGACAAAGTATTGTATTGGTTCCTCAAAGGATTAGAATCATTGGCATTATTTTTCACATCCCTCATCACCATGGCCGCATTTTTGCCCGTCGCATTCGCCGTGTTTACAGCCATGGCACTTATCGTCATACGAATATTTTTCCCCCAATTCTTACTATGGAGAAACGTGAGTTCAACCATTGCCACAGTGGGAGTGGGATCATTATTGGGAGCCAG
>VGJJ01000047.1 GCA_016867455.1 Candidatus Iainarchaeum sp.
AAGAATATCTCAAACTTGGAAAATTTGAGAGACCATTCGAACCAATCCCTAATACAATGAATTGGCTCCCTGATGATGAAGATATGATTCCTAAAGGACAACAATCGCTTAATGGTTTTGAAAAAAAGGGAATAGGATTCACTAAAATTCCAGCTTATATGGAATGGTCGGGCGAGGATAGAAAAAAAATTGAATCATTTTACCCTTCTACGTATGGAGAAACAATCAGCTCACTTACAAGAGAAATTTTTCCAAATCCACAAGAGGCAGAAATTGAGTCAGCAAGGCGATTAGAAAAACTCAGAACATATTTGAAGACCCTTGACGATAAGCAATCAGAGGACAAAAACCAAAAATTCGCTAAATATGGAAGATTAGCGCAATACTTTTTTTTGCCACAAATAAATGATGAATACAAGCATCTAAAGAAGCAACAAAAACAATTAGGAGTTCCAGAAAAATAGGCGATTCCTCAATTCCTTTTTTCAAATTCCTATCAAAGTTATAAACGATTTCTGGAACCATCAAGAAACCAATTTATTCACCTTTATTAGATTATTCATTACTAGTTTCCAAAGATTTTCGGTTATAGCTTCTTGTCTAGTGTTAATACAGTTGAAACACAAAAGATAGATAGTTGTAATATAGAATTCAACATGGTGTACTTTGACTTACGAATTCATGCACCGGGGATTAGTCCAGTTTGGCGATAAAGCGCAATCAGTAATCCATTGTATTGTCTAATATGTAAGAGTAAATAAAGATTATTGAGAACCATTTTTCATTGAATATCAGTAAGGTTTAATTCGGATGTGGGGCTAATAGTGACGTTTAGTAGGTTCCAATGCAAATTCCAGTTAAGGTTGAATAAAATGAGACAGATTAAGTTTTTTCCAGAAGGAGGCGTGTTCATCGCACACGGTGATTCCCATTACATGGAACCGTATAACGCAAAATACTATGTTGAAGCCGTAACTGTTCTCGACGCTTTGATTGACTCGTGGCTTCTGCAATTAGCGTTGGTGTACAGTAAAAAAGGGCTAAAACCGAGGAATAGTAAAGGGAGGCCTTATTCGGGACTTCGATTTGCACGAATGTTGGTCAGAAAAAAAGTTGTTGAACCTGAACTTCTTGGAGACGTTATTGACTTCAAAGGAAAGAGGAACTTAATGGTACATAGAGTTGAGGGCGAATTTGCATTAATTCTTCATAACAAGAATGCCCCGCGTTTTTGGAGCACGTGTCCACGAGGAGTTCGCGAATCTCTTGGGCAATTGGAGGTAAATCATCAATGGCGACTTGTCGAAGGTCGGTGGGAGAATTAACATCTCGCAGGGTCATTTTGCCCGTTTTTCCATTTCCATTCGTTTTGGCATTGGTGGCTGTTTCAGAATACATATCTAGGAGACCCCCGCTAGGAGACTACTTCATGCCGGAAGGAGGTTAAAAATATTACGTTGCGCGTCAAGGTAAATCGTGGGAATTGACGTAAAAACAGGGGTTTTGTCAAACATGTATTTATGTATGCCTGAAAAAAGGGGTTTTTCTTTCCAAGCCAAAAAGGGGGGAGAGGAATAACAAGGAGTTCAGCACGTGGGGCCTGAGCACGTCTTCAGATACGCGACACGCGCACTCATTTGAGCCATTTTGACAGCGTAGCACGGATTCGTGTGCTGGCTTTCTAACAAAAATGGGTCACCTACTGGTTGGCAAGAATCGGGAGTAATGGCGTACATCTCCCGCTCATCCCATTGTCCATCGAGGTTGTAGTCATACTCGATGTAGAGATGCTCCTCTCCCGTGGCAGTATCTTCTGTCCGCAATCCCGCATAAAATTTTTGGATCGGGCTTTCGAGCAACAATTCCTCGCGCACCGCGTCGGTTTGACCTCGCATCAATGGAAAGAGAGAGTGGCCATCCTGAACGAGTCCGGGAGAAGCGCCCGTGATTTCCAGAATGGTGGGGGTAACGTCAATATTCCCCGTGAGCTGTGACACGCGCTGCGTGCGCGGCACGCGGGGACCAGCAATAATGAGGGGTGCCTGCGTCGACGCGGTGTACGTAAAATTTTTTCCAATGGGCAAACGATGTTCTCCCTGCATCCAACCATTGTCGCTCGTGAAAATAATGACCGTGTTATCATACTGTCCCGTGTGGCGCAACACGCGAATCATTCGCCCAACGGCCTCATCTACCGCAAGCAGGGATTCTCCTCTCTTTTGATAGCGCAAATCCACATTAGTTATGTCACTCGGCGTGAGCAATGGGCGACCTCGCACATCAGCCGGTTTATCACTCACATCCGCCTCATTGAATGCAGGGGTGCGGGGGGCAGTCATACCATTCATTAGGCCGATGTGCCGCTGAGCGGGTATTGCAAAAGTTGGTTCCCCGTGCGGAGAAAAAAAATCAACCTGGAGATAGAATGGTTGGGGATCATTGCCGCGCTGGGCAATAACCGCGACAGCACGATTGGCTAACACATCCGTCAAATAATCCGCCGGAGTATTTCCAAAAAACAAAAACGTATCATTATCATGAATCTGGTGATTATAGTACGATCCCTGCGGGTAGCCGCCAATGCGAACGGTCGTAAACCAATCATCCCACCCCGGTGGACGCGGCGCAGAAATTCCATTCGTAGAAGTTCCCCCATTATACCCATTCATGTATTTTCCAACGTGTGAGGTGTAGTATCCGGCCTGCTGCAACCAAATTGGAAGCGTATTCGTGTGGTTGAGCTTCAAAAATCCTCCGGTAGGTGGATCATTACTCAGAACACCGTGGTTGTGGGCATACTGTCCCGTGAATAAAGTCGCTCGCGCGGGACAGCACAGTGAAAACGAAGTGTGGTGATTTTCAAAGCTCGTTCCGCGGCGCACGAGTTGAGTGTGAATGTTCTTCAGCACATAATCTCCGTTTGGCCTTTTCATGAACAAATCCGAATACGCTAAGTCATCCAACTGAATAACAATCACATTTGGCTTCAATGCGGGAGAAACTCCCAGAGATAATTGCGAAAAAATAACGAGGACACCCAGCACCAGAATGGCCAGAAAAATAACGCGCGATAACGAAAAACGCTGCAGGGTTGAAATCATAGAGAATACTTCTCCAATGTGAGTTAAAATCTTAACGCGTGGGTTCATCGCGTTTGTAGCAACACCATGACTTGGCAGTAGATTCCTTCCCCATTGGCAAACGCAGTCAAATGGTCCCCGGTCCCGGCGGTTAGTCCAACGCACGAAACATCAATATTCAGGAGGCCTGCCACCCTTTTTCGAATGTCCCCATTTTTAGGTTCAATTCGCGGGGTTAAGCATTCTAATGTAATGGAGACGTTCGCAATGTGATAGGGTGATTTTTCCAGCGTCTGAATCGCTCGAGCCAACATATTCTTCGAATCGGCGAGTTCTCCCGCCATATCTTTTTTAGAAAAGTAAAATCCTAACCCTCTATCTCCGAGTGCAGAGTGAATAGCATTAAACAACGCGTGCAAAATGACGTCGGCATCACTATCTCCTTCCAGCGCACGCTCGCCGGTAAAGTGAACGCCTCCCAGCATGAGTTTTCGCGCCGAAGGATTTTTTTCAAAAGCATGGGAGTCCACCCCCAATCCAATTCGAAAAGACGGAGTCATTTTTTCTCACCCGAACTCGTATTTTTTTTCCGCGCGTGCAGCTCATTGAGAAATTTTTCACCAAATTTAATCCACCCAGCAAGAAAAGAAGGAGTAAACGGATTTGCCAGCCAGTGCATCATCTGCTGGAATTTGGTTAACGAAAGATTCGCAAAATACACTAATTATCGAAAAGCACCGTGATGTTACTAATCCCCAATATAATACAAATTTGTTCATTGTCGAACGAGTAAATGGCAATGATTCGTTTGTTTATGTTTCCTCTGTTCCACCTTCGGCGAATTTTGATATCTACAAAATAAGAAAAATTCCAACCGGATACGAAGTCTATTACAATGGCTCAGTAGTTTATACTGGAAATCTTGACTTGAGTACCTATAACATGGTAGAAATTGTCGGAATTACTCGTGCCTCTGGAGATCAAATCGAGGGGCAGTTCAAAAACTACCAAGAACAATAACGGAGATATCTATCTATGGAAAAAGAAAAAGATGCTGAATTCACGAAGAAGTCAATGTCTAGATTTTCTCATCCGACCCTAAAACAACAAATCATATTGGGCATAATTATTGCAATACTAGCAGTAATTTTTTTGTACATTATATTACCTGGGATTAAATTTCCATCTTATGTATTTGTCCGGTTTGGGTGAATGCTTAAAAGAATCGCCTAACCCCCTTACTTTGGTTAATTATAACGTTTTAGTTTTGCCACAATATCCGAGACTGTTATTCTATTTTCGTCTTCCTCAGGAGGAATTTTCTCCATACCTTTCATAGCGATTCCACATAGGAATCCGATACAATTTGCCTGGCTAGTGGTAATTCGATTCTGGCGAACATCGTTGACGGTGCGCTCAATCAAAGTCACCACGCCTTGAATCGTCTTGATTGGTATTTCTCCTTCCGTAGGTTGAAGCATAATTTTTCGGCTATTCCTTCCTCCTTCAGCTTTTGCTAATTGTCTCTTTTCTACGATTTCTGGGAGCATTGAATGAGC
>VGJJ01000048.1 GCA_016867455.1 Candidatus Iainarchaeum sp.
TCTTCTTCGCGAGAATGTTCTCGTTCTCAATAATCGCACCGCGGATAGATGTTCCGCCAACGTCAAAACACTCGATGAGGGGCATGAGCATCCGTCACGGTGAAATCAACAAAATGTTATCCCCGCGCAGGATTATTTTACCATACTTTGTCTTAGGAGAACCATTTTCCCAACTCTCGGCGTTTTCCATGACAATATTCATATGCACATCAAATGCTTTCAACACTCCGCGGAATGAAAAACCACCTTTCAATTCCACTAAGACGGGCTTGCCGATGCTGTCGCTCAATAAATCAAATGGGCGAGAGGCGTTCTGATTGGTTGTCATGGTTTCATCAACTCCGAGTATTCAACTCACTATTATTCTTACTAATCACACTTTCATTTCTTCCATTCCCTTGCCATTGTTTTTGTTTCCACCAAAAAGACTGGCGAAGAAATGAAGAATAGAACTCAATATTCCACCGGACGATTTTTTCTCATCAAATTGCACGGGCAAACCCGCTAAACGAGCCGCGAGCTTCTGAACTTCAATACTGGATTTGGCTTGCAAATTACGCAGCATCACGGGAACCGCCTTGTCGCGCTGGAACGAATGCCTCATCTCATCATCATACGGAATAGTCGCATACACGGGAAGTTCCATCATCCGCGAAACTTCCTCTTTGCCAATTTCACCCTTCTCAAAACGAACCATATTCAACACGACACCAAGGGGTTTGTTCCCCAATCGTTGAGCAACAATTTTTGTCTTCAATACATCCGCGATAGATGGAGAATCGGGAGTGGCAATGAGCAAACACTCTTCAGTAGAAGCAATGGTAGCCAACACGCTTTTTTCAATTCCCGCGGGACCATCCAACAATACAAAATCGAACTTGGATTGAATCGTTTTAATCACCGTTGCGAGACGGTCCGCGTCGACGCGGCGATAATTTTCAAGCGATAACCCAGAAGGAATAAATTTGAGGCCATTGGGACCGTCGTAAATAGCATCTTGTATGCCCGCTTCACCGAGCAACACATCGTGCAATGTAATAGGGGAGGATTGCATTCCGAGAAGCAAAGACAAATTTGCCATGGCAATATCCGCGTCCACCAAACAAACGTTCACGCCGCGTTGAGCGAGCGCAATACCGAGGTTAGCGCAGATGGATGTTTTACCAACTCCACCCTTGCCCGAAACGATTGCAATACTTCGACCCATAACCATTCACCGAATACTATACGGAATACACTCATAACGGGGTTTAGGCATTTAAAGGAACGTGTGAACATGGCTCTTTATCGATGAATGGACACGCAACTATTAGTCCCCGTGCCCCTTGAGGAAGGATTCTATTTCTTTGGCGAGAATTTGCAATTCAATGCGCGTTAAATCAGACGCGGCGCGAATAATGTAAATTTTTCCATTGTAGGGAAAAATCATGAACCAATTCTCTTTATCTTTCACTAAAATGGTTTCACTTTCAGGAAGTTCGGTGCGAATATAATTGAACATCGCACTCCCAATAATAGCTTCGGAAAAATCATTCTCGTCCGTGGAAATAACAATACTTCCGTTCGGGGAGCAGATGCAAATACTATCCACGAGGTGTTTTTTCTTCATGCTCTGCACGAGATCTTGGATAGAGGAGGTGTTCAATTCAAACTTGTGGCGGGACAAAAAATTATTCAACAATTTCATTTGCTCCTGGGGCGTGCGGTTGTCTTCCACGTCCAACACGCGCTTGGTGACGCTGCGCATAATACGTTTAACATTTCTAAAAACCATGATTATTTCCCCCCATCAATTCCAGCTAAACCAAACTTTTTGAACAATGATTCTTTCGACAATGAATCCGCTACCCGCGCGGGACCCACGCTCTTTGACAAATTAGCATCAAACGAATCCTTCACGAGGGACTTGAACTGACCGCGTGAAATAGGCTTCGTGAGTTTCAACGCGGGAGAAAAAGCAGTAACAAGATCCACCTGCTGCACGGACAAATCAACAATATCCAACACGCCGTGCTCCGCCGAATACGCATTCATGATATGAACAAGGGCATCGTCACCCAACAATGTTTGCTTCGCTCCATAATACTCGTACACGCACCCTAATCCTTGGCCCTGCCTAAAAACAAGTGCAGATTCTTCCAAACCCAAATCCCCAAACAGGGTCTCCACCACATACCCCGAAAATGAGGACGAGGACAAGTCTTCCAATTCTTTCTTAGAGTCAAACGACTTGACACTTTTCCCCAAAACACGCACTACACCGGCGGGCAAATTCATGGTTTTTCACACGCTCAACATGGTTAACATGTTCAATCACGGCAGGGGCATTATTAAGCATTAGGGCCAACAACACCCCCGCACTGGATTTTAGCCGCGAGCACCCGCTTAGTATTAAAAAGCGTCCGCTGCCCATCCTAGTAGTTAACCCTCAAGGAAGGAAAAAACATGTCTGAAATCAAATTTACCCACGTTGGACAACTCAAAGAAGGCGGATACGTCATGATTGACGGATTCGTGTGCCAAATCAAAACCGTTGAAAAATCAAAGCCTGGGAAGCACGGAGCCGCCAAATCGCGCATCACCGCGTCCGGATTATTCGATAATCAAAAAAGAAACCTCATGGCCCCCGTCCACGCCGACGCGGAAGTGCCAATCGTTGATCGTGGAAACGCCCAAGTAGTTGCCGTGATGGGTGGACAAATCCAAATCATGGACGTGGCAACGTATGAAACGCACAACGTTCCAAAACCCGCCGAATTGAAGGATTTAGCGAGCGGTGACGAAGTCGAATACTTGCGATTCGGAACCAATTTGAAGATTTTACGCAAGCGAAGCGCGACCACGGCATAAACGCGCCATAAGGCTATTAATCAAACTTTTCGCAAAAGTGTGAGCCTAAGGAATATAAACCACGAACGGGTGGAACGTTCATGCGACGACCCACACTGTTTCTAGTAGGAATTATTCTCACCCTAACCCTTTTTTCATCATCCGCGTGGGCCGTGTTGCAATGCGGAGAAAATCTCGCGGGCGCCACCACTATTCTCAAAATATCCGCGCCAACCAATGCGCACGGAGAAATCTATTCACAATCCAACTACACAACGAACATCAATTGCCGCGAAACGAGCGGAGTGAGTGTGGGACCCACGCAACCAGGACCGAGTCTCGTAACGCTGCTCAAACTTTCCGCCAACACGAATGCGCACGCCGAGACCGCGGGGGGAGTCAACTATAACACGCCCATCCAAATGGGAGATAATGCGGCAGGACAAATACTTGTAACAGTAGTAGATTCGAGTTCCGGAGCGACAACGAATGAGTGTAATGATTTCGATACCGTCAATGCGGATTACGTGGACGTGGTGCGCATCAATAATTTAACCAACGCCCACTTACAAAGCCCATCCTACGCGGGAACAAAATACCGCTACATTGTGTGTGCGGCATACGACGCTTCCGGCAGCACCCCCGCGCCTGAAAATATTGCAGCACTCATTGCAGCACCCAACAATCCAGGATCATTCCCCATCCCCGCAAATGGATCCGCCATCATTGATCTCAACACGCAAAACCAAGTGTACAATGATGTTGATTACAGCAATCTAGCCGTGCTCCAAGTAACATTTGTTTGCGACACAGCTGACACCACCAGCGGAGTCACGGGGGAAACATGTGCGAGCATGACTGACTATGTGGATGCACGAACAGAGACCAATGCATACTTAACAGGCGCCACCAACACGATCATGCGCATTCCCACCGCGATAAAAGTCGATTACTACAAAAACAGCGGAGACACATCAGCATGGGACAACATATACGCTAATTACACGGGCGTCAAACAACTCCACCCCACTATTGACGGGATCCAAAACACCATTGAACAATTCACCATCGACACCAGTGCAGTAGGAATGAATCTGCCGGCAGGAAATTACAAAATAATCACAGTCCTCACCCCCGTGGAATATGACCGCGTCGGAG
>VGJJ01000049.1 GCA_016867455.1 Candidatus Iainarchaeum sp.
GTAACTCATAACCATTCTAGAAACGTCGAGCGTTTAAGGTTTTCTCGGCGGTTTCGCGTCCAAAAGAGTATATTCCTCAGGCAAGGCATTGGGTGTGAGGTGTTGGTATATGGCAAGCTGGTTTAACGATCGAAAAGGGTATAGGCGTTTTTCAGATAGTGGAGAGTATGTTCACCGCTGGGTCGCCGAGGATAAATTAGGGAGAGATTTGCGCCGCGGGGAAGTGGTTCATCATATTAACCGCGATAAAGGGGATAATCATCCGGATAATTTGTATGTTTTTCGAAATCAGCGCGCGCATGACCGCGTGCATAAAAGAGATGGGTGGTATTAGCACACCCCCTTAAATCCCTCACGAGCGTACATAACGTATGGATTATTTCTACGTCGACATTGAAACGGTTCCCTTAGACAAAGAGAAGTATTTGTCCTTGGATGAGGAAGAAAGAAAGAAGCTCCTCAACCCTATTGATTCGCGCATTGTGGCGATTGGCGTGAAGAAAAACACGTTAGTTGAGAGTATTTTGCAGGGCGAGGATGAGGCGTCTCTTTTGAGGGAGTTTTGGTCTCTCTTAGAACGTAAAACGGGTCCGAATGCCCTGCCCTACCGTATCGTGGGTTTTAACATTAAGGATTTTGATTTACCTTTTCTCGTTACCCGTTCCTTCATTCTTAATGTGCCTATTGTTCCTTTTTTGTTGAAAGATGTGATTGATATTCGCGAGCAAATTTCCGCGTACAAGTATGGTCCCACGCGTGGAAAATTGAAAGAATTTGCTGCCTTGCTTAACATTCCCACGCTCAACGAGATGGATGGTTCCCAAGTCGCGGAGCGGTATTGGAATCAGGAGCATGAAAAAATCCGCGAGTATTTGAGAAAAGACTTGGAAATTACCCAAAAAATGCATGAGCGCATGAAAAAGTTGCGGATTGATGAAATTGGGCGATGGTAACTATTTTCATTAGAAAATTCCTCTTTGGAAGGTGCTTCTTTAAATTTGCCGTACGTTTCTTTCATTTAAGCGTTTCCCAATGGGAAATAAAAAACTAAAAGGTGATAACAAAAGATGGCTAAGAAAGTTCCTTCGAAAGCAAAGCATCGAAATAAAACAATTAAGAAAACAAAACGCCGACCTAAAAAGTCTGAAATGAAAAAGTAGGATTTTTTCCTACTTTCGTTTTTCTTTTTTATTTTTTCATCACGAAATATGCACCAAATCCAACGAGCAATACTCCAATGACCAACACAATGGGTTCAATTCCCAAAATGGTATTCTTTGCAGGAACAATATCATTGAACTCTGAGATGGGACTAGGATACATGGTTTGATTGTCCGCGCTTCCTTCAACGGGGGTGGTTGTACCATTGTCTTCCACTCCTAATTGGGGGTTGCTTCCGTCTAATGTAACTGTGTAATCGGGTTCCACCCACACCACGTTGGGAGTGTTGTACAATTGTTCCGCGAGAACTTTTTCTTGTCCCGCGTCAACGAGAACGCGTCCGGATGCGAGCATATCGTACCATCCATCGCTGAAGCAGTTTTCCGCACCCGTTGTAATAGTGCCACTTGGGTCTACGGCTTGTCCCGCGTTGCATACTTGTTTTTGGTCAATTTTCAAACCAAATGGTTGTAAAATAGTATTGGCTTGTTCGAGGGTTGTTCCGCTGGCGAAACTCACTATAAGTATTCCCGGCAACGTGTTGTCGCGGTCAAATGCGCTAATCATGCGCGTGTATTTTTGTTCGGCCGTTTCGGTGGGAGGGAGGTATGTTTCTCCCGGCACGTCTCCGGCTTGGAATAATAGCATGGGGGCGAATGATGCCATGAGGAGCACGGGTAAAACGAATCCCGCGACGAAGGGGTCTTTTTTGGTGGTTGTTTTGGTGGTTGAAGATTTGGTTTTCATGAAAAGTATGGAGTGAGTCTTCCTTTTAAGGGTGTAGAATGGGTTAGGGAAAAAGCTTACGTGCCGGGTCACTAATCCATTCTCTAATTTAGGGTTTGTAGATGATTTGTTGCGTGGGGGCGGCTACACTCGCGGGAATGGCCTCTACCGCGTTGCGTGAGAGGGGGGCGGCGTGGAGTTGGTGGTTTTCATAGAGGGTTTTTTGGGCTAAATAATAGGGGGAATTGGGGTCATCCGTCACGGTAATGGGAGAAATGGCAAGTGCACTATCGGGGTTTGAGAAATCAACGAATTGAGAGTATGATTGTCCGCGCATCGCACCCATCGTATCCAAATTAGGGTAGAGCAGATGGTTAAATGTCACATTGTATGTGTTTCCATCAATCGCGCTCACATCATTTCCGGGGGAAATGGGATCGTAATAATGAAAACGGAATCGTCCATCGCCGGGTTTGATAGCGTATGCGGCATTCCACTGGTCGGGTGCATTGCCATAGTTTGCATTGGCTTTGGTTAATGCGTCTACAAGTAAGTCGTCGAGTAATTGTAATTCATTGGGTGCTAATCCCAAATTAGTTGTCATGTTGTGGTCTACGTTCTTTAACCATGCGACTGTTCCACTATCATCGGGTCGATAGAGTTGGACAATATTATAGGAAGTATTTTTGAAAAAATTTGCAAGTGATGCGGATTCGGCGAGCGGCCAATAGAGTTCATCCGAGTGGGATCGCGCCCCATTTTCATACCAGGTGCGCAAATAGTATAGTGCTGTTTGGGCGGTGGGGCTGAATGTATAATTGGTGTCTTCGGCATAAATGGCCATTTTCACGGCCATGGTTTTTACGGAATGCACGGAATCGTGATGGATATTTAACACGTCATTTGGAGAATACTCTGAAATATATCCCGGGTCACTTGGAAAAACGGGATTTTCAGTGGAGGTTAATCCGAGCAATTGTCGCAAGCGGTAAGAGCGAATGGTGTCTCCTCCCCCGCCATATGGACTCAAATAAATAGGATACCAGCTCCCCACCGGCAAGTGGTTCGCACTGAAAATAACTCCTGCGGCCGGGTTAATCGTGTGAGGGAGTAAATCATGGGGAATGAGTTCAACCCAATCGTTAGCGGTGTCCTGCGCAATGTATCCGGGCACGGGGGATTGGGATGAACGCATGGGGGGGCGTGCGCCATACCAGTAGCCAATGTTCCCCTCCGCGTCTCCAAAAATAATACTAACCGTGGGAGTATGCCAGTACTGCATGGCGCTCGCAAAATCATTCACATTTTGTCCGCGCATGAGTTGGAGTGTCGCATCCACGGTGTGGTGGGTCATATCATAGAACAAGGATGATCGCCACACAAATTCTTCTCCAGAATTCACGATCGTGGAATCCATCCAATCCGTGATGAGGGGACCGTATTGTGTTTGATAAAATGTAACATTGGTTGGACTTCCATTCGCCGAAGAAATAGTCTCGTTGCGCACCACAAATGAATGGTCGTTTCCACTCGCATCGCGATACGTGTTGGGTGAAACCATTTCGAGTCGGAAAACATCATCGGTGTCGGCGGATAGTTTGGTTGCGGACCACCCTAATTGGTTGTTGAATCCCACAAAGAAACCAACCGAACCCGGGATGTTTATTCCGCGTGCGTTAAAGGACGCTCCTGCAACGTGGACTTCGTGGAATAGACTCGGCGTTTCGAGTAGAATTTGCGGGTCACCCACGAGAATGGTGTTTCTTGTTGTTGAACGTGATCCATTCACTGCCCACACGTGACTGGCTTTGGGTACGTGACTGGCTTTGGGTGGGGGAGAATAATAATTAAGTCCATTACAATACGTGGGATGTTCCCCTGCGTATGTGAATATGGCTTCAGCATTAGGCATGTCGGTTTGTTTCACGATCGCGGCTTCATCATCAATGAAATAGGTAAAATTGAGGGCATTGCATATTTCAGCAGGAGTACTTCCGGATGGCGATCTTTCGAGCACGCGGAGTTGTCGTACT
>VGJJ01000050.1 GCA_016867455.1 Candidatus Iainarchaeum sp.
GAAATATATTTTTTGATATGTTTCCGCGTATTGTCCTTCTTTTTGCGTACTTGTTTGGCCGGTTCCTAATACCACGTCCATGGGGTCTCTCAAGTATGTGGAGTCGTCATCCTCCACCCACGCTCGGTAATGGAATGCTAATTCGTCCAACATTCCCGCGTCGGGGGAAACGCGTACTAATACGGATATTTCATACATTCCCGGGTCGAGCACGTTAAACGTGGCATTGATCCATTTAGCATCCCCATTCGTGAGGTTGAGTTCATCCCCATCCTCAAATGCAATGCTGGGTTGATAACTCGTTCCACGCACAACCACTGCACCGGGGGCGTTTACCCCTACGATTTGGAGCACGTCATTTTCTAACAATTCTTCATTTCCTACACGGATGTGGAATCCCCCGCGTTGCACGTTTTGCAATGCGGATGGAATTTGCATTTGGAACACGGCTTCGTATGTTTTTCCGGCTTTCATGTCCGTTGCGCGTGTTCCCGTGACAGGATCCCTCACATCAATGAAATTGATTTTGGGCAATTGTCCCAGAATGGTTTTGGGCAATTTGACTTCAATCATGCGTGTTTGCGCGGGATAAAGTTGATACGACGCGCTGGCATATGACGTGTAACCTGTGGCACTTGCTCGGATGTATATTTTTCGGTCTGCCTTGAATGATTTTTGTGCGCTTCCTTGCGCATCCGTTTGAACTGCGCACTTTGCAGGGGGACACTCATCCGTGCCATCCGTGACGAATTGCACGGTGGCGAAGGGAATGGGTTTTCCATCCGCGTCATTTACAACGGCCTGCACAATGGCTTGTCCAATCGTTAACGTGACGTTCACGTTGGCCGAGATGCTTTTGTCAGTGGTGAAGTTGCTGGAGTCACTCGGCCCTGCCGGGTATTTGGTTGCGCGGGCGAAATAGTTTCCGCTGGGAACGCCTGAAAACTTGGCGTTTCCATTCGAATCGGTGATGCTCGCGTTCGCCGCATGATAGAGGAATCCTGACGCGGCATCGTAGAGCATGACTTGGGCATTGTCCACGTTTAACTTATCCTCGTCTTCCACGTGTACCATTATTTTTCCTGAGTTTTGGGCGGTGAGTTTTTCGAGCGAAAATACGACTGTTTGGTTTCCCGACACGGTGGCAATTTCCTTTGTGTCACTTAAGTAATCGGTATGCGTCGCGGTGAGTAAAAAGGGCCCGCGTTCACTTACGTCGAATGAAATGGGAGTATTCGTTGTTTCGGTTATTTTGCTCGCGAGTAGTTTGTTGTCGCTTTTGCGAATGAGTTTTACCGTGGCATTGGGAATCCATGCATTGGTTGTGCGTGCATTCACGCTCACGTTTAATGTTCCCTGGATTTGTTTACTCATACTAACTTCAATGGGGGTGGTTTGGTTGGCGGAAAGGGTAAATGTGCTACTCGTCGAGAGGGCGTATTCTCCCGCTCCATCCGTGACACTCACGTAGTATTCGTCCACCGGCACGTCTTGGAACACGGCAACACCGAATGAATTAGTGGTGAGTGTTTGCATGCTTAATCCTTGGGCGCTGACTAATTCCACGTCCATGTTTTCCAAAATGGAATTATCTTCCGCGCTTTTCACGGTGATTTTTGCTTTTCCTTTTTCCACGTTGAGCGTGGAGAGAGAAATAATGGCGTTTGCTGCGGAAAACAATACGCCGTCTTTGGTTTGAATTCCATTTCCGCTGATACCGCCTACTAAACTTGCGCACTCTTCCGTGGGAGTGAGGGTGAGTATTCCATTCGTCACCGTGTACGTGTTTTGTTCGGGAGTATTTCCATTGGCGCACGTCAAACTAATGTATAGTGTTTTCCCCGCGAGGCTCTGGTATCCTCCATCCACGAATTGGAATGATAATGCGGTGGGAACGATTTTTTTGGGGGTGAGCGTAAAAACAAGTTTTTGATTTCCTTCCATGATTTTTTCTTTTTGAGAAAGGGGTTGATATTGAGGGTCATTCACTTCGATTTCAATTTCGCTCCCAATTCCTACTCCTTTGAGGATTATTTTTCCCACTGAATTCGTGGTGAGGGTGCGAACATCATTTCCCGTGGTAATGTCCACGCTCATTCCGGAGATGGCTCTTTCTTGGGAATCATTAAACGTCAACACCACGTCCGTTCCCCCCATGACTCCAAGCAAGGGGAGCATGAGCAAAAGCAACAATAGGAAAATTCCCCCTGCTGCCACCATTAATGAGGGGACGACTTTGTCAATGGGGTCCACGACCCCATATACGGGTATTCCTTTCTGGTCTAATGAGTCGAGAAACGAGTACCATTTGTCCTCTAACCCGTGATATATTTCTTGCCAGCCCATAACGCTCAACATAGGCAAAAGCGGGTTTTTGGCGTATATAAAGGTTGGCTGTTAACCCGTCTATTTGCCCAGTATTTGGCGCAAATCGTTTTCCAGTGTTTCAATGACTCGTCGCATTTTCTCTTTCTCTTGTCGTGTTCGATATTTTTGATTAGTTAGGATGCATATTTTCTCGGCAACCATTGCTATTTTTTCCGAGGTGGAGTTTTTCTTTTGACGGGTTTACCGAACTGAATCATGGGTCCATGTTTGGTTGGTTTTTTTGATTTACCAGATTGCTCTCTCATTTTTCGTTCAGCAGCAGTTACCCTAGCCAATATAGTTCCCAACTTCAGTGGCTTGGGTTTATCTTTCACTCGAGTAATCATTTTTTCTTTGGTCCCGAGTGGACTGCCTCCGTGGGATTCTGCTTTAACATCCATCGAGAAAGGTATTTTGGCTGGCCATAGTAATCGCGGGGGGATTTCAATTTTATGTTTTTTTTCTCGAAGGAATTCCTCCGTCTCTTTTAATGCGTGCATATACCCTTGTTGTATTCCAGCGACATTCCTCCTATCCTTATGGGCGCCTCTGGCTAAGTCTATCCAATATTTTACTTTCGACAAGTGGGCTTTTAGTGTTTGTCTTTCATCCTCCCGCATTTTCGGGATAATGGGTTTCAACAATTCCCCGAGTGTTTTTCCACTCATGGGCAGCACCTCATTTTAGGATACACGCCGCGGCTGCGGTTTTTTCTTCTTTTTCAATAGCATTGAGTACTTCTTTGGGGTTCCAGAAGAATTCGGTCTTGCTTCCGCTGTTTCTCACGCACACGTCTTCACTTTTAACTAAATTCAAAATTTCTTCCACGCTCTTGAGTTGGTCCCCTGGCGTGTTGTGCGATAATGCATCCGTTCCATTTAAGGGGACGCTTCCTCCGGATACTCCTTCTCCGATGAAAGATAAGTCAGCCACGTACGCGCTGCGCGTAATAGTAGAGAGGCTTCCTTGGGGAGTGTAGAATACCGTTTTCAGGTTCACGTTTCCAACATGCATCGTGTTTTCGCACCACTCGAATCCGTAAGAAATATTCTCTTGCGGCCCCACAAGTGCGCAATCCGCATTGATGGCACTGGCATCGTAGCGGGGTCCATAAGCATCATACATTCCCTTATCAGAGAAGTCTCTACAATTCGCCCCCACGCCATACCAGGGATTGCCTTTCGCCCCAATGTACGATTGAGAAGTGTCATTGTTGATTCCGATGGAATAGAATCCATACGCGTCTTGTTGCGCGTTCGTGCTCTTGATAGTCATCATGACGGGAGTAGCATAACTGGGGCTC
>VGJJ01000051.1 GCA_016867455.1 Candidatus Iainarchaeum sp.
GGTTTGGCTCAAGGAAGAAACGTCTTGGCATTTTGTGCTTTGCAACCAATCATCCTCAATACCATTATTCGTCAAATCTTCCGCTAACTCTGTTCCCGTGTCGCAGATAACACTCAAGCGGACGCGGAATTGTCCGGAACCCGTGTATTTCACAATTCCAGCCGTCTCATTCATTTCAGCGAAATCAGTACCATCATCCTGCAAAAAATCACCGAGTGAAATACAAACCTGGTTCGCGGTCACCACGCCCGACTTGTCAGCGATGGCTTTAGGATTCAATGAATCTTCTTTCGTGAACGTAATGGGATTGCTTCCCGTGCGCAATTCAGAAGGAGAATTAACTTGCCCCTTGATGAGTGTAGCGGCTTCTTCTAAGGGTTCACTCGAACCAAAATTAGGCAGACCACCAATGATGTTTAACAACAACACCAAGATGGCTAATGCCACGACTGCTGCAATGAGTAATTGAAATGTTGAGAATGCTTGTCCTTTATTATTCACCAAAGACCACCTTCGCATGGACGAACCGGTTATGGTATAAAAAGGTTGCCGGCTTGGCGAGGTTTATGGAGAGGAAATGGCCTTTCCGAAAGAAATAATACAGTAAGCAAAGCACGTGTCCGGGCCACGGGGAAGGATGACATTGTCGGTGTGGCACTGCATATACACGTTCCCCTGAATCGTAGAATTCACGGCCACAAATGGGGCATCGGGGTTATCATCATTCAACACGAATCCAGAATCTTTTTCAGCATCCAATTGAATACACTCAGGTTGTAAACCCATTTGCTTGGCGAACTGCACACGCGAATAGGTCGTGTCTTTGGTAAACGCTAAATCACTCGCTTGAACCACTTTACCATTGGGGGAATCCACGGCAGATTGAAACGAAGAATACAACGTGTCCCGACTCACACGTTTACGCAAGTCATCAAAATACGTAATCGCGGAGAGAATAATCACTAACACCGCGAGGGCAATCACCATGGCAATGAGCAAGCGGTACGCTTCAAAGGCTTGCCCTTTTTGGTCAAGCTTTTTTCTACTAACCATTTTTTTGGACATTTTTTATTCCTCTAACTTTAACCAAAATTGCCTGCCACGAGCATGTTGGAAACAATCACCGTAGCAACGAAAATAATAATGGCAATAGGCAAACTCTTCGCAGCATTCATTTTTGCGAGTAATGGATTATTTTCCTCAATTAAAGTAACAAAATAATTCATGATAATCACGAGCTCAATCACGTAAATCGCTACAATCACCAAAAATTCTCCCGGAGTAGCAAGCGTGGCAATGACATCGGGCTTAATGAACGAAGAAATATCCGAATTAGCAAACGAAGAAGCGCCGGGTATTCCGGTAGATGTTAAATCCACTTGGGGCTGATTCCCGCCCGAACTGGATGCATTAATACTCGTAATCGTCACAATCACCACGCGCTGAAGACTCGTGGTAATGCCTAATACGACGGGAGCAATGTACACAGAAACCGTTTTCATCGTTCCCGTAATATCCCGAATCAAGGTGGTAAGCATTTTACTCACGCGCTCCGAATTTCCTAATTGTCGCGAAAGAGAAATGAGGGTGCGTGCCGCGACTTGAACGCCCAATCTTACCGAGTCCACGGCAATCTTCATGGAAGAAGTAATGATTTGCGAGGGATTATTCTTCAAACTCCCATACGCGGGGTCGAATACGGCATTCTCTAATGGCATTCCTAACACGTGAATATTATCCACGGTTTTCCCAAATACTTCTTGGGAGACAATGTTGTTAGGCAAAAACGTCTGCGTATGCCGTAAAGCGTCCTCGATGGGTTTGTTCTCTCCTAAGCGAGAGGCAAGAACGTACAATGAATCCTTGAATTCGGACTCCATTTGCATGTAGCGCAATTGTAGTTTTCGTTTCTCTTGCAGCGTGAGTTGAATGTATGCTGCAGCGGCTAATGAAAACGTAATCAACAAACCAAAAATCAAATTGTAAGGAGTCGTATCGTTCTCAGTTTGCGCAAAAAATTTTGCTTTCTCCGTAGCAATGGTTTGAGCAATGACTTCATCATCATAGTTTAATGCACGCAACTGCTGTTCCCGTGTTCCTTGCGCGTCAAAATAATCCACGGGCTTACGATCCACGGACAACACTTTCTCGAGCGTGCGATCCGGTTGCAACACGTATAACGAGTTGGCGGACTCCGGGTCGCCCACTCCTAACCCGTATAAATGAACAAACCCCGAAACAAGACCCCCTACCAGGAGAATGCCCAAAACAGGGGCCCAAATGCTCATTTTGTTTTTTCCCATCACAAACGTATTTTTTGGAGGCAGTCCCGCTTGACCATCCTTTATTTCAGGCGGAGTATACGTGGGGGGTCGTGATGCTAGTAAACCTATGGCGAACCAAATCACCATGACGGGGAGAAGAATATCATAAATGAAAAATAACACACCCGTTTGAGCCAATGGAGAACCCGAAAAAGCACTCCCCACCGGGAGAATAATAATCAAAATGAGCGGCAAAAGAACCCCCACGTAAAACAGGGTAGTCGATGGCCCCGAGAGGTCGCGCGCGTATTGCTCCATTTTCCCTTGAACGGATTCCAATACTTCATCCATGGTTTTGTCTAACAATTGATAGCGCTTGGCTTCCGTGTTTTCTAACACGGACGCGCGAATATTCATCAATGCCTGCTTGAATTCACTGGAAAATTTTCCCCACGAATACGCGAGCTCATCTAATCCTTCTGCAATCGTATTGTACACTCCTAAATTGGTATTCCAAATAATTCGCCTAAACTCTTGGGAGATTCTTCCCTTTCCATGGTCGGCGGCAAACTCAACGCTTTTTTCTAAATTAGGAACCAGTTTCATGGACATGATCATGTAACCCACCATGTCGGGAACATACGTTAATGCGCGAATCTGTTCACGCTTGGCCTCGTTGAGAGGATAACCCTGAACGTAATTTGCTGCCAATGCGGATGCCAACACGAGCGGAAAGAAAATATAAATGATGGGAATGATTCCACTCTCTACTCCTAATGTTTTGGCGAGCAAATCCCCGAAAATAATTCCAACTAAAACACTAAAAACCGCTGACGCAGCGATGAGCGCGACCATGGTTCCTTTCACCGCTGCACTAAATTCTTCCGCACGCAAGTTCCATCCCAAAAAAGCAATAGCCTCTTTGAACTCCACGTTAAACGCGGCTCCTTTTTCCATGGACGGAAAACGCTTGTACATTCCCCGGCAAAAACGAACAAATGCATGTTCTTTAGGCACGGCAAAATCTTCCTTGGCAAACAATGCATCCGTTTCAATGGGAATGTCACGGTACAACTTTCCAATGGAAGGAGAAGCCTGCTTGAAGGGAATATTTCCCTGCGCGGGACGGGAATTAGGGTCCGAAGGATTGGCAAAGCGACGCGGAGGCATATACGTGGAAAGAACCGGGCGCGCTATTTAATGGAGTGGGCTGGAT
>VGJJ01000052.1 GCA_016867455.1 Candidatus Iainarchaeum sp.
ACGTTGCTCACGAGTGGATTCACCGACTCGGAAGGAGTATTCCCATTCGAATTAAACGAACCCAACGTGAATGATAGTGTGGAAATCACCGCATCCAAACAGGGATACAAACCCGTCACGCAAACGATTGCCGTGGGGGAGGACATTGTGTCATTCATTCCCGCTACGATTAATGAGAGCCTAATCGTCAATGGAACCACGCGCAAAACACGCGACGTACATATGCTCAACCTCGCGAGCATTCCCCTCACCATTAAAGACATCACCCTATCCGGAGACTTCGATGGACTAGTAAAGTTTGATTTGCTCAACGAAGAAATAATTGGTGAAACACTTGGAGTTAATCAAGACCGGAATGTCACTATTGCATTTTCACTAACGGAAAAAGGACAAAACCTCCTCGCGGCCAAAACACTCAAGGGGAGTGTGCTCGTCAAACTCTCCTCCGCCACCAGTGAGAAAACATTCACGAACGCACTCTCAGCGACGATCAAAATTGGCTTCGGAGGAGAAGTAGATGTAGAAGACTGCTTGCTCGTGGAACCCGCACAATGGGACGTGTACGCGGATCCTAAAGAGACCAAACAACAAGCATTCGAAATCAAAAACACGTGCACGGTGAAAAGCGTTCCCGTGAAATTAACCAACCTTTCTGCCAAAGTGAAACAACTCGCCGGAGACCCATTGGGAACGTTTACCGCCGTTACCAGCGACAAGACTACTCAACTTGGAAGCGGATTCAAAACTATTCTCACCACCATCCCCGCAGGAGGAGAAATAATAGTGACCACGAGCTTTTCCCCCGACCAAATACTCTCAGGAACGGCCATGCCTCAACTTATTTTCCAAGCCACCAACATGACCGACAATGGGGTGCCTGATTTAGTCGAAGAAAGCGTTAAAGTCAACCTCGTGGTGAACGCGCTATCCAAATGCGTGCAAGTCAAAACGCCCAGCGTACTTGAGATTGACTCCTGCGCTATCAACACCGGAATGGGAAATTTGGGAAGCTATTACAATCAAGTGTACCGCCCGACGGGAGTTCCTTACTTCAACCCCAGTTTTAGTACGCTCAACAACACCACGAATCCGAGCGGAAGCAGCCTATTACCCTCCAACCAATCGGGAGGATTTGGATCATTCAACTTCGGAATGGGACAATTCTCCCCGCAATTCGGAGCATCCGGGTATGATGGATATGGAAACTTCCAACCCGGGGGAATGCAATTTAGCCCACAAAATGGGTATGGAAACATGCAAGGAATGTACGCCAACCCCTTCGTTGACCGCTTCAATTATGGTGCAGGAATGGGGATGGGATTCGGATGCGGAGGAAGCGAAATACGCATCGAAAACAGCTGCCAATCGGAGATAGAAATACAACTCGACGCCGATCCCAATGTTCACGTCAGCAAAAGCGCGGCCGTACTCAAACCCAATCAAACCGAACGCATACGTGTGGGAGCGGGTTACCGCATTGGAAAATACCCCGTGTTCATCAATGCTCGCTCGAATGGAAGCAAAGATGCATCATTAGAAGTGGCCACGATTGATGTGCTCATCAAATCCCCCACGGAAGTGAACGCGGATTGTATCACGCTCAATAATACTAAGTATAGGTTCAATGAACTATTGCAAAAACCCGTGAAAGGAAAAGTCATCAACAAATGCTACAACTCGGGAGTACGATTGGTTCCGAGCGCGGACACGATTACCATTGCATCCTACTTCAACGTGGATGACCAAATTACTCTCACGGAGAAAGGATCCGTGAAATCGCGCAAAAACACGATGGCACACGACATCCAACTCATTGGCGTACAGACCCGCGGACAAGGACGCGATACCATCCAAGAGTTAGAATTCCAATTATTCCCTGACTTTGAAACATACAAGCGCGTACTCTCTCCGTTTACCGAACAAGCCGGAGTAGGAAAACAATTATTGGATTTGAAACTATTCATCGAAGGACAATACTACCGCGCGGAATCATACGGAACCATTTCCGTGAAATATTTAGACGCTTATGGGGGCGCACAGCAAAAACCATTCCCGGTTATTTTCGAGAATCTTTGGAGATTAGCACCTATCATTGACATGGGAGATGGGAATCCGGATATTACTAATTTCCAACAGTGTATCAATAATGACGTGCTGCAGTACGAGACTAGTGCCAAAGGAACCTATGTGTTTGATGATGACGATTTTAGAAATGACTTGGGGGTAGTAGGAACCACTCATACGTTTGTCACCACTGCCCCGCGAGAAGTGCTCATTGCGAACGACCAGTTTTGTGGCGGAAAAGACTTCTTGAGTGATATTGATAATGCACGCCTCATTTCGTCCCAAAACCCCAGCGTGACAGCTGATTTCAGGATTGTGGGTAAGCGAAACATTCAAGTTACGATTAATCGACCCCTCACCCTAAATCAAGATGCCATCATCAAAGGAAGATTAAAGATGAAACTCACGCGCACGGCGTTCAACATCAACACGCAAGACGTGTATGTGGATGTATCATTCACCGTATCCAAGCCGGGCAAAGTAACCAACATCGCCAAATTCAAACCCATCGCGTGCGTCGACCCCACGTCGGGAGGATCCATCTCAGGATATGAGAAAGGAGAAGGTTTCAATAAAAAATATGGATTTGACCTACTGAAATGGGATTGGTCATACAGCAATAGCCCATCGTGTGATGCCACATTCTGCGACGCGACACAATTATCCATCTGGCTCAACAAGAAAATCAAAACATTCAATGAATTCTTGAGCCAAAACACGATGGTGTTCTCTCCCGTCTCGAGCAAGGTGTATTCCACCAAAACAATGGTCTTAGACATGGTCAAAAAAGTCGGGCCTATCAAAGATGATAGTACGAATAAAAGTTACACGTTTATTGCCGCTGGAAATGGCCTCCTAAATGTGAAAGCAGGTTCTTTTGAAAGTCTTAAAGAAGGTGTGACTGAAAATTTCAACGAAATGGAAGCACTGTCTGCCAATAATGTTTCAGCAAGCGAATACGTGGCTAAAATGAATGAGAAACTGAGTGCTATCGACGCGTTGCTCTCATCCACTAGTAGTGGCGCCACTGCCCCT
>VGJJ01000053.1 GCA_016867455.1 Candidatus Iainarchaeum sp.
CAGAAAGGGTTATTTACCTCAAGTGTGCTATTAGGAACGTAGAGGAATCTTCGGGCTCTTATCCCAACCCGTTTAGCCCGCTCGGGGCACTTTCTTCTTTTTTGAATGAACATTATACTTCGATTAAGCGGTGGAAGCACGCTCCACGAATGTTAGTCAAGTAAAAATGAGTGATTTGAAACAATGGACGGGAAGTCAAAAAAATTGCGGTTGAAAACGCCTCATGCTATTCGAAAGAAAGGCGGAGCCATTTTTGGAGACAAACGATACGGGCGCGTGTTCACGTATCATAATGGAGTAGAATCCTATTACGCCGCGCGCGGGTTTCGCGGCGCGCTGCGCATGTGAATTCAATTTATTATTTTATTTCAATTTAGTATTTTTGTTCAACTATTTCTTTCCCCGCGGGCGAAGAATGTGAAGAATGACGCTCAACACGACAAAGAAGCCGAAGCTGTATGCGAGGGCGTGCCACTCCACAAATAATAACATTCCCATCGAGGAAACCAATCCAAACACGGCAGGAATGGGAACTTTGCCAATGTTGAATGGCACGTTGAACCCCGTGAATTTTTGGTGATTATCCCAATGAATTTTGATGATAACCAAATTCATGATGGCAAACACGGCAAACAATAATGCATCCGTCATCTGCGCAATGGTGGTAATGTCCTGAATCACGAGCAATGCGAGGGAAGCCACGACTGCAATACCTAGTGCATACACGGGCTGACTATTCCGCGTCTTGCTGAAAATAATTGGAACGGTTTTCTCGATGCTCATTCCGTATAACAAACGTGAGGAGGCGAGGACAATCAATAACACCGTATTGAATGTTGAAAGCAAACCGGCCAAACTCATGAGGAAAAAGCCATTTTCTCCTAATGAGGGGCGAACCACGGTTGCAAGAGGAGAAGTACTTTTTCCCAACACATCAGCACCTACTAATCCAACAGCCGAAGCAGAAACTAATACATATAACACGGAGGAAATAGCCACGGCCGCAATGAGAGCCTTGGGCATCTGCGTGCGCGCTTTCTTGGTCTCCTCGGACATTCGCACGAGCTCTTCAAAACCCAAAAAAGCAAAGAAAACTACGGCAGTGCCGAACAAGATATTGGGCAATTCTCCCACCGCAGGAATGCCAAAACCATTTACTAATGTGGGGAGACCAATCGTGACCACGACGAGCAAACCGAGCACTTCAATAATGGAAATACCGCTCGCTAAATCGGTAGTGAACTTGGCTCCGCGCAACAAAATAAAACCACTCAAGAGGATAACGCTTAATGCGCCCCAAAGAATGGGCGTGTTAAACAAACCATGCAAGTAGCCACCGAAGCCCAACGCAACGGTTGTGGCGGAGGTGAATCCCACAAATAATAATGCAAAGCCCACTAATCGAGCCATTTTTTCGCCAATGACATTTTTGGCATACACATACTCGGCACCCGCTTTAGGATAACGAGACGCGAGTTCAGAATAACTCAAACTCGTCATTAATGCAATGAAACCGCCAATGGCAAAACTCAACCAAATTCTATCCCCAACGAGACCAGCGCCTTTTCCTAACAGCGCGTAAATCCCCGCACCAACAATAACCCCCACCCCCGCTAAGACAATTTCCCACAATCCCAATTCACGCTTTAGTGCCATACTCTCACATCCATAACGTTGTATTTGAATGTGGTTGATAAATCTATTTGGTGCATAACCACCGATAGATTACATGCATTTAGTCCGTGACAAAATAGTCTTGCAAATTATCATTCACTTCGCGGATAAAATGGTTCGTCGCACCGGAAACATCAATGCCTTTTTCCACGCGCCCGGTCATGCGGGAAAGCCACGCTATTTTTTTAGCGTACGATGCAGCCATTCGCGCGTGGCGTTTTTGTTCATTTGAGAGGAAACTATTTTCGGCTTCGAGTTTACTCAACCAGGGGGGAACTTTGACTTTCTTCCGAATAAGATCCAGTACTCTCTCCGCGCGGGATTGGCGAATCAAGGAACGCTTGCGGAGCAATTCAAACAATGGAATCATCGCATCAAAAATTTCTACCGATGGAGATTTTCCATCGAGTATCCGAATAACGCGCGAGCGATAAATCGAAAATTGTTTTTGCTCTGCAGAAGAAAAAGCACTCGAGCGGTAATTGTTGGCAAGCACATGCGCGGCCTTATATCGAAGGCTCCGCAATCTTTTTTTTCCAGCACGAGAAAGAATCACATAATCGGAGTGTTTATCGTGTTTATCCCGAATAATGCGCTGTGATTGTTTCTGGGAAAGTTCCTCCTTCAACCGGCGTGTGGCCAGACCATTTCTCTCCAACCAACCTTCCGTGCTACTGGAACCCTTGACTCGCGCCCTCGTTTCCGCTTCTAAAATTTGGTGCAGCACGGGTTTGGTTTTTTGAGCAATCCTCTGCTGAATGTTTCCAATGAGGTTTCGGGGAGGGCGAGCCAAAGCCAACTTGTAGCGCGTTTCCTCCGAAAGCGCGCGTCCTCGTTTATTTCGCTGTGAACGACTCATTTTTTCACACTCAACAAAGTAAAATCCTGTTTCATGGTTTCAGCGAGTTTCTGATTATAAATCATCGCCGCAGGGTGGTACAAAATAGCATACTGTAAGTTGTTTCGCTCAATGATTTTCCCGTGCATTTTTTCCAAATCAATTTTTTCATTCTCTAAAACATGACTGATGGCCGTTCTTCCCATGAGGCCAATAATTTTAGGTTGGAGAATGTTGATTTGTTTGAACAAAT
>VGJJ01000054.1 GCA_016867455.1 Candidatus Iainarchaeum sp.
AAATTAACCGGAAAATTACAAGAATGGGTTTCCGCGAAAGATATTATTTTGGAATTGTTACGCCGACTCACCGTGAAGGGCGGAACCGGAAAAGTCATTGAATATTATGGAGACGGAGTCAAAAGTCTGAGCGTGCCCGAGCGTGCAACCATTACGAACATGGGAGCAGAATTAGGAGCCACCTCATCCATTTTTCCCTCGGATGAAATAACCAAAAAATATTTATCCATGCAAGGAAGAGAACAAGATTGGAGCGAACTGCACGCGGACGCGGGTTGCACGTACGATGAACACGTGGAAATAAACTTGAACGAATTAGAACCCATGATTGCCTGCCCCTCTTCGCCGGACAATGTGAAAAAAGTGAGCGAAGTGGAAGGAATTGTGGTGAGTCAAGTACTCGTGGGAAGCTGCACGAATTCATCATACCGCGACTTGAGCATTATTTCATCCATTTTAGAAGGAAAAGTCGTGCACGAACACGTGAGCATGGGAGTCAATCCCGGAAGCAAACAAGTGTTGGAAAACATCACTTCTTCAGGAAAATTACTCAACTTCATCTCCGCAGGAGTGCGCGTAAATGAAAGCGGATGCGGCGGATGCATCGGAATGGGACAAGCCCCACCCAGCGATAGTGTGAGCGTACGAACATTCAACCGAAACTTCCCTGGACGAAGCGGAACGCCGGATGATAAAGTATATTTGTGTTCACCCGAAACCGCGGCGGCATGCGCCATTTATGGAAAAATAACCGACCCACGAAAATTAGGAGACTATCCACACGTGAACATGCCGGAAAAATATGTGGTGGATGACCGAATGATTATCCTACCGAGTTTGCATCCCGAAAATGTCCAGGTTGTGCGTGGACCCAACATTGCACCATTGCCTTTAGCCGAAGCATTGCCCAATACGATTGAAAAGAAAGTCTTGCTGAAAGTAGGAGACAATATCTCCACGGATGGAATTATGCCCGCGGGAGCAAAAATATTACCCCTGCGCTCGAACATCCCCAAGATTTCAGAGTATGTTTTCTCTCCCATTGACCCCAACTTCGCCAAAAATGCAAAGGAAAACCACGGCGGGCTCGTGGTGGGGGGAGATAATTATGGACAAGGCAGTTCACGTGAACACGCCGCTCTCGCCCCCATGTATTTGGGAGTGAAGGCTGTGATTGTGAAATCATTTGCACGAATTCACAAAGCCAATTTGATTAATTTTGGAATCCTTCCATTGGAGTTTGTGAACCCTGCGGACTACGACAAAATTAACGCAGGAGATGTGTTGGTGTTGGACAACTTACCCGCGCACTTGAAAGGAGAAACGCACACGCTCAACCTAAAAAACAAAACCAAAAACGTGGACATTCCAGTCAAGGAAGAATACACACGCCGACAGCGAGAAATACTGATTGCAGGCGGGCTGCTGAATTACACGAAGAACAAGAATACACACTAAAAATAAGTTAAAAAAAACAAGAATAAAAAAAAACCACCAAAGGAGTTGAATAAAAATATGGCACACGACGTAACATTGATTTTAGGAGACGGAACAGGACCGGAATTGGCACGCGCCACCAAAAAAGTTTTGGACGCGACGGGAGTCAAATTCAACTGGGTGGAACAAGAAGCAGGCATCGATGTTTTTGAAAAAACGGGCGACCCGTTTCCCGACACGTTGATTGAAACCATTAAGCGCACGAAAGTCGCGATTAAAGCACCCATTACCACACCCGTGGCAACGGGCTTTCGAAGCGTGAATGTGAAGTTGCGAAAGGACTTGGACTTGTACATCAATTTGAGACCAGCCAAATCATATCCGGGTGTCCGTTCACGTTATGAGAATTTGGATTTAGTCATTTTCCGAGAAAACACGGATGATGTGTACGTGGGAATTGAATTTGAACAAGGAAAACCGGAAACAAAAGAATTGATTGCGATGTTGAATCGCACACATCCCAAAGAAAATATTCCGCAAGACATTGGAATATCCATCAAGCCTATTTCGGAAATGAAAGCCGAACGAATTGTACGCGCCGCGTTCGAATATGCGGTGAAGCACAAGCGCAAAAAAGTCACCGCGGTGCACAAAGCCAATATTATGAAACACACGGATGGATTGTTTTTGAATGTGGCACGAAAGGTGGCTGAAAAATACCCGCAAATTCAATTCGAAGACGTGATTGTGGACAACATGTGCATGCAACTCGTGCAAAAACCAGAAGTGTACGACGTGTTAGTGTTGCCGAACTTGTACGGAGACATTATCTCGGATTTATGCGCCGGACTCGTTGGAGGATTGGGCGTGGCACCGGGAGCCAACATTGGAAAAGATTTGGCCATATTCGAAGCCGTGCATGGTAGCGCACCCAAATACAAGGGAATGAACAAAGTCAACCCCACCGCGATGCTATTGTCAGGAGTCATGATGCTCCGCCACTTGAATGAATTAAAGGCCGCGGACACACTCGAGCAAGCGATTGCGAATGTTATATGTGAAAACAAAAACGTCACCTACGATTTGAAACCCAAAGGACAAGAAGACTCGGCAGTAGGAACAAACGAAATGGCCGATGCAGTGATTGCGGAGTACAAAAAACTCAGCAACACCCAAACAAACC
>VGJJ01000055.1 GCA_016867455.1 Candidatus Iainarchaeum sp.
TCTACTTCTCTAATCCACGTGGGAGTTTTAGCAATATTTTTCTGCAAGCATAATTCTACTTGCGGATTTTCACCATTGGGGTGGCATTCTATTTCGGTAATTTGAGAAAACGTTGCACCGAATGATTCGCGCTGCTTTTTACACGACAAACACGTGAATGAACCATACATGAGGGTGCCGCTCGAGGTAATGCACTGGGCAAACTGAGTAAACTCGGGCGTTTGAGGGTGCGCGGCTTCCGTACCACTTGTGCAACCGCTCAAAATTAACAATCCCGCAAGTGCGGCAAAAATAATTCCATTCATTTCTTTTTCCCCCTCTTGGATTTTTTAGCACGTGAAATTGGAGGAGCGGATTTTTTTCCTTGCTCCGATTTCAAATAATAAATAGAAAAAAGGAAAATAGTCAGCATGATGAGATGCGAAAACATGCACCAGGAACAAATGGCCTCCAGCACAAAAATCATCAAATACACAAAGTAAGCAATACCCAACAGGGTTAGTCCACTCATCACGGCTATTGCTTTCAATGCAAGCGTTTCATCCATTCGCTTGTGCCACGCCGTCCAACTAATCACTAAAAAGAATGCAAATGCGAGCAAACCAAATACGGAAACGGGAATTCCAAACATTTCAGAAAAAACACTATTGTTCACAAAATTACAACTACCCCCAATGGGGCAAGCCACTTCATTGCTGGTAATCTTATTGTAAAAAAGAATGAAATCAATGCCCAATCCCATAAAAGTAAGGCCGATAGGAATCATCCAATTAACGCGTTTGGCAACCATGGCGTAGCCAATATTCTTGGCTATATAAATAAGAGGGTGCTTAAGTGGCAATGTTAATTTTTAGGATAATGATAAACTTTATAGTTCACTCATTCGTTTTGGTGAGATGGAAACAACGGCTATTCTATCCGCATTAAACGCGGAACAAAAAACGCAATTAGAAAATAAAACAGACGCATCCGTCATTGTAGCCAACATGGAAGGACACGTTGTCGCATGCAACCCTGGAGCGGGAAAATTATTTTCATACACGCGCAATGAAATGATTGGCACGCATGTAAGGGTATTTCATCCGCAACAAAACTTTGCTAAAATTCTACCCGATTTGTTTCGCACCGCCATGACCACGGGAAAATATGATAATGTGATTACACTCATTGATAAACACGGGAAAGAATTCCTCGCGCACATTGTGGTTACATCCATCAAAAATGAAAAAAATGACATTGTGGGATTGATGGGAGTTACCACGCATGCGTATGCGAAAAAAGAACCCTCCATTATTCAAAAGTGGCTCACCGCATTACGCGCCCCCTTCTTTGCCGCGGTGATTATTCCCGTTTTTTTAGGAACCGCTATTGCATTCTACCAAACCAACGTTTTCCTATTCTGGCCATTCGCACTCACAACGATTGCCATGATTTTCATCCACGCGGGGGCGAATTTGGCCAATGATTATTACGACCACAAATCAGGAAATGATGAACTCAACCAGAACCCCACCCCTTTCTCGGGAGGAAGTCGCGTTATTCAAGATGGAATCATTCCCGCGAAACATATCCGATACGCATTCCTATTTTGCCTCGCAGTGGGAGCACTCATGGGAGTTTATTTGAACACGCTCCACGAAGGAAATATCATTCTATACATTGGCTTGCTCGGGGTGGGAATTGGAGTGTTTTACAGCGCCCCTCCATTTGCAGCCAGTTATCGAAAATTAGGAGAATTATTTGTGGCCGTGGGATTCGGCCCCCTCATTGTCGTTGGAGCGCACTACGTGCAAACCGGAATGTTGAATAGTTTGCCCTTGCTCGCATCCATCCCCATGGGTATTTTGATTATGCTCGTGCTTTTCTTGAATCAATTCCCCGACTATGAAGCGGACAAAAAAGCACTCAAGAGAAATTGGGTAAACACCCTAGGAAAAAAAACCAGTGTGAAAATTCTAGGAATTTTTTTGCTATTTACATTCCTATTTACCGCGTGGGGAATCATCTCTCAAACATTTCCACCGCTTACCGCGATGGTTTTCCTCACGATTCCACATGCTATTATCACGTATGATATTGTGAAAAAAAACTATGACAAAATACTCGAACTCATTCCAGGGAATGCGGAAATGATTACGCTTAACTTCTTGTACGGGGTATTATTCACACTAGGATTCGTGCTGCAGGGAGCATTATCATGAATGAATTATTCACTGTGCGATTAAATGAAATTGCCTCGCGCGTGGTTTCTTCCGCGCATCAAAAAGCATTAACGTATGCCATTGCGAATGGAAAACACGTTCGACCGGCATTCATGGAACGCATTTGTGCGGAATTGAATGTGGATGCCCAACCATTGTATGATGCGATGGTGGGAATTGAATTGATACACGCCGCATCACTCGTACACGATGATATTGTGGATGAGGATGTTGAACGCAGGGAAAAA
>VGJJ01000056.1 GCA_016867455.1 Candidatus Iainarchaeum sp.
CTGAAAACTTCAACGAAATGGAAGCACTGTCTGCCAATAATGTTTCAGCAAGCGAATACGTGGCTAAAATGAATGAGAAACTGAGTGCTATCGACGCGTTGCTCTCATCCACTAGTAGTGGCGCCACTGCCCCTGCTGAAGTGGTCATTACGCTCAATGGAAACAAACTCGCGAATGAAACGGATAAATTAGCCTTCCAATTATTGGGAGCTGAAACCACGCCCAACGCTTTGGCTTTAGGAAGTGGATACACGAAGAAATACTATTGGACATTCCACGAATTCAAGAAATTCCACGATTCGCTCCAATCATACCTATTCAACCCAACAGGATATGGTATTCCTGCCATTGATGAAAGCAAATGGGGTTCTAGCACAATAGCAAACGACCAACTCAAAAAAATTGTCATGTGCCCAACTACACAATATTTGTCGATGGCCGACACCGCGTGTGCGTCAACAACGACCATTCCGCCTGCCAACGAACGAAAACTATTCATCTCTCCAACATTATTGAAAACCATTTACTCCGCCATTGAAAGCGTGGATGTAGTACTCATCCTGCCGACGGAAAGCACACTCACACCCGAATTGTCGGATTATATGCTGAAGAATGCTGCTATTAAAAATGTAAAATTCGCCCCCTATTTGAGCATGAGTGAATTGTCGAAAGAATTCCTATTCTTCAACGGATTACTGCTCCCGGACACGATGAATAGCGACCTTATCACAGACATCGGAATGGTTGCCCTGCCCAATTATGAGTATGCACAAAACTTTGACAATTCTAAAACAGTAACGAGTAATGAGTATACTATTATGAAAGACATGAATTACAAGTCAGTGTACAGCGATCGCGCGACGAAAACGGAGCGTAAAATTACCTCTGCCGGACGCTACCCATTAGCATTCGAAGCCACGTGGGAATCGGGGGCGAAAGGAATCAAGGAGTTGACGTTCACTATTCAAGAGAGTGGAAGAATTATTTTAGACGGAACTCCCCGCGCCACACTTGAGGATGTTCAACAAGAAAAACAGCCTGATGGAATAGTGTTCGCCTACCCCAGCAATCCCTTCTTTGGAATTCCATTCAACGGAAGTACGGGGTTAGATGGACGCACAGGGTATGGAGCGAGTTATGGAATGCGCGTTAGCGGAGAATTAGTAAAAGTTACTCCATCTACTCCAACCAAATCAGTAGTCGTGAAGAGCTACTCTACGATTGATGCGTTGTCCGACTTTATTCAAACCGAAAAACAACCCACTCTATTGAACGTGAAAAGTGGAACATCCTCATACGAATTTGATTTCGCCCCCAGTATTCCCGTAGGATTGCGTGCGGATGTGTCTAATCCAAGTGGAAATGCGGTATTGCAATATGGTATCGTCAAAAAAACATTCACGGATAGTTTCTTGGACGCATCCCCTATTTTGTGGCACGACTGTACTCAAAACGCTTCCAAATTAGTAAAGTTGCAAGGTGCGCAGTGCAGCAAGACTCAGAGCAACCAATTCAGCTTAGTGGGAGATGTTAGAGGAAATGATTATTTCTACTCAGGATTAGCACTCGTGCCAGACATTACGTTTGCGCTTGTCCCCGTTTGCGCGGCGCAAGATGCAAGAGTCAACTCGAGCAATTTAACCAGTCCCATTGACATAACAGGCGTCGTTCCCGGACTCGGAGAGGACGTGCCATTGAATAACGCAGCCTTCTCCAACATCACGAACATTGACACCATCCAAGAAATGATAAATTTAGTTACGCGAGGAGATGCCTGTGGAAAGATGGACGGAAGTTTGAGTATTATTTGGGATGCGTCCTCTCCGAGAGTGGTTCCAAAAGCGTTGCAGTGCGGAAGCCCTATTAACGCAAATGAATAATGTTCGCGCTATGAATTCCATTATTTATTTGTCAGTCGCATGGGTCGTAGGAGTATTGGCAGGAACCCAAATCTATTCCGCAGGGAATGAAGCACCCAACCTCATTCTCATTTTGGGATTCATGGTCGTGGCCGCACTATCCAGTGTATTATATTTTGGAAAACTCTCTCCCATGTTTGTATTCGTACTCGGAATTATTCAAAACCCGTATTTTTGGAATTACCCGCTCGCCACCCTACTCCTAGGAGCGTGCACCATTTTTTCTGCCCTCTATGGAAAAACGCTCGGGGATTTAGCACTGAATGATTTTTATGAAGGGGGGCAAACCCACTTGCCAGGGTATGCGCTCGCCGCGTTCCTCAATTTTTTACTCATCCTTGTTTTCTCTATTCTCGTGTGGTTTTTGTTCAGCGTGCTCCCCAACACGACTCAACTCGTGAAATGGTTTCCCATCGCAGGATGGGGGGTTTAGGGGCGTTTTACCCACGAAGAAAGACAGATT
>VGJJ01000057.1 GCA_016867455.1 Candidatus Iainarchaeum sp.
CCGCCTCAATGTTTCCGTATCCCGCGTTGTTGATTTCGCCAGTGGGTGAATTATTGTCTCCAGGAGGGTTGCTCGTAATAAATCCTCCCGATGCCATGTGGGTTGTACTGGGTGCTGTTATTGGCACATAATTGTAATCGGTTGTCACGGTTGTTCTTCGCACTGGTGATGGTCGTACTTTTGTTCCGTTTCCGTCGGTGTCCGGGTCAAAGTTGGCATCTGTTTCATTAAAAAAAAATCTATTCGCGTTACAATTTCCCCCATACGTTATCGTGTGTCCACGGTTCGTGGGTACGTTAAACACGAATAGGGTGGTGGCTGTTGTTGCCGCGTGAATGATGGGCCCCAAAATCAAGACTAAAATAAACACTCCCACCCATGCGTGTTGCTTCATTTCAGCTTGACCGCTTCGGCCAATATAATACTTAATCGCTTTAGTTGCTGCTTTTTCGAATACCCCTGATTTGCGGTACCTTTCTCTCTTTTGGAGTCCTTTTTTGCCTCCTTTTTGGGTTCATTTTTAACCGTTTCTTGGCCGTTTTTAGTATAGTCTTACCACTCGGTTTATTTGCCGCTTGGGGCCATAGCTCAGCCTGGTAGAGCAGCGGACTCTTAATCCGCGTGTCGAGGGTTCAAATCCCTCTGGCCTCGCCATTATTCACCTGGCGAATCGGCGTAGGGCCGTCCGTAGTGGTCCCGTTCCGCAGTAGGCCAGTTAAATGTTCGTGAATTGAAATAAGTAATCCCAATCAAATTGGGGACGTAGCTCAGCCTGGTAGAGCAGCGGCCTTTTAAGCCGCGTGTCGTGGGTTCAAATCCCATCGTCCTCGTGTTTTCGGTTTTGATCAAACTTTTCCCTAAAAGTTTGGTATTGAATCCCATCGTCCTCGTGTTTTCGGTTTTGATCAAACTTTTCCCTAAAAGTTTGGTATTGAATCCCATCGTCCTCGTCTATGGTGTTGCGCTTCCGCACCATACCCTGAGCGGGTGCCGGGCACTTGTTCTAGCACCTTTTTTTTTGTATTATTTTTTCTTCAACAAGTTTCCAATATTCTTGATTCCTTCAAACAAGTCCACGGGCACGAGTATGACAGTGTTGGATGGCGTGGGTCCTAATCCATCGATTGTTTGAAGCGTGCGCAGCTGCATAGCCCCGCTTGTTTCCGTCATGATCTTGGCCGCATCCGCCAAGTTGCGCGCCGCTAATTTGTCTCCTTCACTTTTAGTAATGTTGGCTCTTTTTTCTCGTTCCGCGCTTGCTTGTCGCGACATGATTCGTTTCAAGTCTTCGGGCATTTCAATGTCTTGCATCTTGATGCTGTCTACTTCTATTCCCCATTTGGCCGCGTGTTTTTCGACAATTTGTTCAATCATTTCTCCAATTTTTTGACGCTCGGCGAGTACTTCGTCGAGTGTCATTCCTCCCACCACGTCTCTCAATGCGGTTTGCGCGTATTGCGATACCGCGTACACGTAATCTTGAACATTAATGATGGCTTTGCTCGCGTCCGCGACTTTGAAATACACTACTCCATTGATGCTCACGGGAACATTGTCTTTCGTAATGGCTTGTTGTCGTGGAATATCGATAGTCAAAATTCGCATGTCCACCGTGACGCTGCGGTCAATAATGGGTATAATAAAATTCAGTCCCGGTCCCAATGTAGAATGAAATTTTCCTAATCTAAACACGATGGCCGTTTCATATTGTTGGATGAGCCTCGTGCTCGCTGCTATAATCCCCAATCCCGCTATTCCTAATCCGATTGTTTCCAACACCATTTTCCCACTTCCTTATCATCTTTCATTCTCCCTTGCTTATTTACATATCTTTTTCGCATTTTTTCTTTTTTTCCATTTGTTTAATAAACTCTCATTTTCCTTCTATACTACGGCTTCCGTCAAGCGCTTATATCGTTCCACGAAGGATCGCATGTTAGGTGGTGTTTGCGGTGGGATTGCGGTTTATTTTCAAGTCGACCCAACCTTGGTTCGTTTAGCGTGGATTTTACTCACTCTCGCGTGGGGTGCCGGCCTCATTCTCTACATCCTTGCGTGGATTATTGTTCCTGCGCACAAGTAATCTTTTTTGAGTTTTTTTTCTATTTTTTTCCGTTTTTCTATTTTTTTTTCTTTTTTTTTTTTTTT
>VGJJ01000058.1 GCA_016867455.1 Candidatus Iainarchaeum sp.
TGGCTGCTTCCGCAAATCCCATGGCTCCGCTCAATCCCGTACAAGCGTGTCCGGCGCTCCATACATCATAGGGGTTTTCTCCGCGAACAATGAATCGCGTGAGTCCACCGGGATATTTACAAATAGTTGAAAATTTTTCCACCCCATTCGTGAGGATTTTGTGCGTGTACGACTGGTGGGACGTGTCAAAAATGAATTTGTCTTTGGGGGCGTTAAACACGTAGTGCAAGGCCATCGTGAGTTCAACCACTCCTAAGTTAGCGCCGATGTGTCCACCGTTCTTGGAACAGGTGTCAATGAGGACTTCGCGCACTTCATCGGCGAGGACCTTCAAATCATCGATACTGCACTGCTTCAAATCGGCAGGCGATTTAATGTCGTGGAGGGAAATCCCGCTCCGTTTACCGTTTCCATTACTTTTCATGCGTGTGGCTGATTCAGAGTACATAGCTAGGATACCCCCTCAGGGAGACTATTCCATGGTTCCAGCGAGTTAAAAAGATTACGTTGTACGTCAAAGCAAAAATTGGGGATTGACGTAAAATAAGGGATTTTGTTATGTTGATGCTTTTCTTGTATAAAAGCATTCGGCAAAAAAAACTTGCGTGGAGGCCAGGGGGTTTCCTTCCACTAGATTTTTTCCAATAGAACCACGGCCTGGCAATACAACCCTTCTCCTTTTCCAAAAGAAGTGAGGCCATCTCCCGACGTAATAGTAATCCCCACGCACGCAGGGAGAACATGGAGAAGGGCACTCATGGCCTCCTGAATGGAGGGAATGTGTTTCTGCAACCGGGGCTTTTTTCCTTCCAACGTAATGGAAATGTTTCCCACTCGAAAACCAAGGGAATGCATTTTTTCGAGCCCAACCTCCAAGATGGCGGTAGAGTGGCCATATTTATCCATGTTATTTTTGTTGAAATAGAATCCCAGGCCTTGTTCTCCCAATGCACTCATGATGGCATTAAACGCAGCGTGCAAAATAACGTCCCCGTCACTATCACCCACTAAACCAATCTCTCCCGGGATTTCGACGCTGCCCAACACGAGTCTTTTTCCCGAATTTAAATCGGCAAACGCATGCGAGTCCGTTCCCATTCCAATGCGATGCATTCATTTCACCTCATTTATTTTTTTAGCATGAATAACGCGTTGTAATTGGTTGGAGAATTTTTTCCAACCGGCTAAAAATGTGGCAGTAAAATTATTGGTCGAAATAAACGCGGGCATTTTTTCTAACGTGATGAAAGCAATGTCATCAAACTCTTCATTCGGCACAAGCGCCGTGTGTACGGGAAGAACCACCCAGTAATAATGCACGCGCTCCCGATGATGATACTCCCCTTCGTGATCACTCACGTCGGCCCAACCTAAATGGCGTGGTTGAACGTGCAGACCTAATTCTTCTCCCATTTCACGTTTTACGCCGGCATCCAGACTCTCTCCCGCGTGAACATGTCCCCCGACGGAAGTATCCCATTTGAGGGGGTATATTCGTTTGCGGTGTGAACGGTATTGCAATACCAGTTCATGCTTCGACGTAAACACAAACACGTGCACGGCTGCGTGGCGAATCCCGCGTAAATGAGCATCCATTTTTTCGACGCGACCGATACTATTTCCATTTTCATCTATTTCGTCGACAAACTCTAATTCTTTTTTCACGGGAGAATGATGATTGCTATTCGCCATGAACATTTCTCCTTTTTTCTACAATTTTCTCCGCTATCCCCACGTCCTCGGGAGTAGTCACTTTCAGATTTTCATACCCGCAATCCACGACCACGGCTTGCACGCCCATGCGCTCAACTAATTGCACGTCATCCGTTCCCAAAAAATTTTCTTTCTCCGCTTTCGCATGCGCACGTACGAACAAATCATACTGAATGCATTGCGGCGTTTGCATTCCCCATAACTCATTCCGATTAAGTGTCTCGATTATTTTTCCATTTTCTTGGACGCGTTTGATAGTGTCTTTCACGCGATACGCGGCCACGCTCGCGCGATTTTGTTCCGCGGCGCGAATACATTCCGTGACTAATTCG
>VGJJ01000059.1 GCA_016867455.1 Candidatus Iainarchaeum sp.
TTCCGATGCCATCGCAGGAATTGGCATCATGGCTTGGCAAAAAAACAATCAAACCAGAGTAAAATGGATTGCCCTCGCATTCGTATTATTCGCATTCAAATGGTTGCTGAAAGTCATGGACATGTTCGTGAGCACAGGAGCATTCTTCCCCGACCACGCGGAAAATGTGATGGAACTCATCTCATTGGCACTCATCGCGTACGCCATATTTGCCCCCAAGAAGGAGAAATAGGAAAGGAGACGTTCAACGTATGGCTGATGATGAGGGATTTGCCAAAGCACTCCAATTAGACGTGCGCAAACGCATCTACACGGAAGTCGAACAATCCCCCGGACTCCATTTTAGGGAAATACAACGACGAACGAATTTAGCCGTGGGGAGCTTGCAATACCACTTGGATTATTTGCAAAAACACCACATCATCCGCACGCAAAACGAGGGAAAATTTGTTAGGTATTATTCCGTAAGAGGACCCCAAGTCGGAGACGCATACAACCCTAACATGGGACAGAACATCATGGCCTCATTGCGCCACGAATCAACACGGAAAATTATTTTATTTTTATTAAATGAAAACCGCGCCAATAATGAACGCATCGCCGAAGAAATAAATTTATCACCCTCTACTACGAGTTGGCACTTGGACAAGTTAGTGGAATCAGGAGTATTAAAAAAAGAACGCGCGGGAAGAAAGAGTTTTTTCACACTCAACAATCCAAGCGAGGCGCGCAAACTATTAATCAATTTCAAACAAAGCTTCTTCGACCAAGCCGTGGATAATTTTGTAGAACTCACGCAAACACTCACAACGGACTCATCCACGCCCGAAAATGAGTCGAATACGCCCCACTAACACTAGACACCCGAAATTTGAGCAATGGTTCCACGTTCCACAAGCCAATTTTCAGCTACTCCTGCATTGACTTCCAACACATATAATGCATTTTCGCGCGGAGTATACACAGGACACGGATCGCTTTCACACGGAAGCATACGAATCACATCCACTACTTCACCTTGAGAGTTCATCCAAATTCCATCCAATGGAATACGAGTGTTTTTCATCCAGAAACCATGAATACTTTCCTCTTCAAACACAAACAACATGCCATAATTTCCCTGCAACGCATCGCGGTACATCAAACCACGGGAACGCTCCTCAGGGGTATCGGCGATTTCCACCAACACACATTTTTCACCAAAGCAAACACGAGGAGTAACAGTTTGAGTGGAAACGCACCCAAGTAAAAATAGAAGAAGAAACAAAAATAATCCACGAGCCATTGCTAACCAAGGAAATGAACCAATAAATAGATTTTGCCAAAAAAACGCTATTTATTGGCAATAATCTCAATCACATCACGATTTTTCAATGCGTGATCCTTTCCTAAAAGCATGCGGGTTTTCACATCCACGGCTTTAATGAAATTCTTTCCAAAATCCGTGTGCAAACGAAAAGCGAAGTCTAGGGTCGTCGAATGAGGGGGCATGAGGAAACAATCCGGGAGAACGTTACCATCTTTATCCGCCAAACCCTTCGTGCCACCGGGAAAAATAGCCACAAATTTCAATGAGGAAAAAACCGTTTCATCCAACACGCGTTGAACGCCCGTAGAGTGGAAAACGTCCAACACGTGCGTTTGAATATAGTGCAAGGCATTTTTTTGAGCATCATTCAATTCTTTCTTTACGATGAATTTGGAATCACCCGGAAAATAATCCACCAATCCTGCTTTCGCCGCCCGTTTGAGAGTGAACTCTGCCTCGGCTGCGCAGGGAATAATCAACAAGTGGGGAAATTCTTTTTGCAATTTTTCCACATTGGCTTTTGCCGTGGGCAAATCACACTTGTTCGCGGCAATGACGAGAGGTTTAGAAATCAAGCGCAGGGTATGAATGAATTTGCGATGATCTTCAGGCTTCCAATCGGTTAATTTTTCACTCAAACTGGATTTTAGCAACGCGGCATCGACTTGAGCATTGGTGACGCCCAATCCGGACAAACCCTTGGCTAACGCATCAATG
>VGJJ01000060.1 GCA_016867455.1 Candidatus Iainarchaeum sp.
GGGGAGTTCTCCTAATCGTTGTTTCCCTCTTCTTTTTTGGAGAAACTCATTGATTTCATCCACTTCTTCGGGCACGGGCATGCGTGAAGAATCGAGTTTGAGAATAAAAACGGAGTATATTCCTCTCATTGAACGTGATGATAGTCACCATTTTCCTCCAGCGCCTCCCCCTCCGCTCATTCCTCCTCCGAATCCTCCGCTTCCAAATCCTCCGCTTCCTCGTCCCAATCCACCGAAGCCGGTGCCCGCACTCGGTGACATGTTAAATGTAGTCGCGAGGGGATTCCCGCTGATGATAAAATAGAACAGAATAACACTCGTGAGGGTGAGTCCGTAGAATGTTCCGAAAATAAATAGTGTGACGAATCCTAGAAATCCAGTCATCCAGATGCACGTGAAAAATAACATGAATGCGTTTGCAATCGTGAGTGTTCGTGGGAGTGATTTTTTTCGAATAGTTTGGTCGATGCGCGCTACTGCTATGAAAAATAATACCATGACCACTAATGCGAGGGATAATCCTGCGCCGAATAATTCACTGTTTTGAAAAGGGTCTTTTTCGTCGTATTTCGACACCACGCTTGGGTCGTTGCGAATGTATGATTCCATTTCGCGCACAACAGCAGTAATTCCTGCACCATATTCTTCTTCGCGAAAATACGGAACAAGGATTTCTCTCCCCATTCGCCCTAATACAATGTCGGGGAGCGTTCCTTCTAATCCGTATCCTGTTTGAAAAAAATACGCGCGATCTTCCATTGATACCAGGATTAACAACCCATTGTCCACGTCCGCTTGTCCTATTTTCCACGTGTCAAACGCGCGTCCGGCAAATGCTGAAACGTCTTCTCCTTCGAGGGATGGAATGGTGAGAATGGCAATCTGTACCGTAGTATCATTTTCGAGTTGTTGTAATTCTTGTTCGAGCGTGTTTTCATATTCGCGCAATATTCCTGCGTCATCGCGCACATACCCTTGCGGAGAAGGAACGTCGAGCGCGTGCACGCTGCTTGCCAAAAAAAGTAATGTGAAAAAAAAGAATAAAGGAAAGCATTTCATGGAAACGCCTCCTTATGTAAAGTCCGTTGGCACTGTTGGAACAACATCCGCACCATCGGCTGATTCAAAGAATGGTTTCAATGCGTTTCCCCCTAGGAAAAAACTATTGGGGATGAGTGAGATATACTTGTTGTATTCTCCCACGGCCGCGTTGTAGCGCGTGCGTTCCGTGCTGATTCGGTTTTCCGTTCCTTCTAATTGCACCATCAAGTCTTGGAATGCTTGCGTGGCTTTCAACTCGGGATAGTTTTCTGTTATCACCAATAATTTGGATAATGTTGATTCGAATTGATTCGCGGTATTAATTCGATCATTTACATTTGTTTGTGTTTGCCATTGGGAACGTAGCGCGGTAAGTTGAGTTAATGTTTCTTGTTCGAATCCCGCGACTCCCTTTACAACATTCACTAAGTTGGGAATTAAATCGAAGCGGCGTTGGTATTGTACTTCCACATTTCCCCACGCACCATACACATCTTGTTCGCGGATGGTTTCACCATTGTAAATTCCCATGATCCACATTCCCACTACCAGAATGAGCACGCCCGCAATTGCTATTGGCGCCCAGCTCGGCAAATTATTTTTTGTTTCAGCCATACGTATTCCACCTCTACTAGTGTATGGTCGTTCCACAGTTAATAAATTTGTGATACGCGAGAAAAGGAGAAATGAGTGAAAAAAAAATAGTGAGGAATGGTCTTTCGGCCATTC
>VGJJ01000061.1 GCA_016867455.1 Candidatus Iainarchaeum sp.
TTTGAGCCCGTACTCACGCGTCCCACTAGCTTCCTTCGCTCGGCGAGGATGTCCGCGGACTCGTACCCCATTTCTAGTGCATCCCGTGCCGCTTTAATGGCTTTTTCCGCCGTTCCTTCTCCTAATCCGCTGGCCTCAATGAGTTCCATGGGGGATGCTACAGCGATGCTTTCCAGGCTTTTGTATCCGGCCCCAAATAGTTTCTCCGCGGCTTGGGGTCCAATTCCAGGGAGGTCTTTAACTTCCTTAATCTCTGCTTTTGCTGCCATATGTTTCACGTTCCTGTCCTCGTGTACGGCACGTTTGAGGTAGCGACCTTGTGAGAGTCCTTCCCCTTGCACCGGAAGACACGCTAAATATACGTTTTCAGACTTAAAAAGACTGGGACGCGAGACCGCCGTAGGGTGTCTCCTTGCCTTGGCTATATTAATCATTGGTAGGGGTTTTCGTTATGGTTCACATCCACCATTTTACGTTTCAGGAGCCCCTTCCCCGCCTTTCCGGGGGGTGGTTGTCCGTTCTTGAAACGTATGCGTTCCAAACGTATACGATTGGTTTGCGCACCTCTAAAATAGAGGGAAAAAAACCTCTGTTAGCCGCGTTGCGTCAAGCCGTGGCGGAAACTCCTTTTTTTGCCGATAAACAGTTTGTGTTGCAGCACCCGGATGTGGAGATTGTTTTTGATGAGTTGATTCATCAAATCGTCATTCACATTTTTCCCGTTATCCTTGTTGGACGGTATACGAAACTTCAGCGCACCATTGCTCAAACGCGTCATTTTTGTTTTGAATGCAAAGGTTCTGGAAAAAAAAATGGAAACGTATGCCCGCAATGTAAAGGTGAAAAAGTTCTCACCAAAGAAAGCGTGCAGGAATTAATCACTCCTTTTTTTCAAAAAGAATTTACGTGTAACGAGGTATTATTCCACGGCGCGGGCCGAGAGGATGTGGATGTTCGCATGCTTGGGAGCGGACGGCCGTTTGCTCTTACACTGGAAAATCCAATCGTGCGAACCATTGACGTAGAAAAATTGCGTACGCATATTAATCGCGCGTTGAAAGGAAAAGTGGAATTGGTTGAATTGAAAATAGGCCATCCGAATGATGTGGCGAATGTTACGCGTGCCTATCACACGAAGCGTTATCGTGCGCTCGTTGAGAGTCCCGAGAAAATCAACCTGAATCCGCTCAACGCGTTTCTCGAGCAAAAAATGGACGTGGTGCAATTAACTCCCACACGAGTGGAAAAGCGCCGCGTGATGAAGGAGCGTCCTCATTGGATTATTTTAGAAAGTTTCAAACGCATCAGCGATCACATTATTGAAGTCGAATTGCACGCCTCGGCGGGTTGTTACATTAAGGAATTCATTTCCGGCGATAATGGGCGAAGCAAACCCTCGCTGAAAGATTGGTTGCGCGTCCGTTGTGGGTGTAAAGAATTAGACGTGTTGGAAATAGTTGATGCTGAAATGTAAAAAATGATTACAGTCGCTTGCGCGACTGTTATTTTTTCTAAAAATCGTAATCCTTATTCCGCTCGGGTTGTGCGTACAAGTCCGCGTGCGCACGTTGGTTTGTTTGGGTGTTGCTGAGTTTTTTGTACTCCGCAATCACTGCATCGGCCATTTCGTTTGTTCCTACTGCCGAGTCTTCTTGTCCTTTGGGTTTCAAATCGTAGGTGACGTTTTTGTTTTCACGTATAAC
>VGJJ01000062.1 GCA_016867455.1 Candidatus Iainarchaeum sp.
AAGAAAGTCACCAAGTCATTTGACTTAGTATACAAGGGAGTGGAAATTGGAACAGGAGCGCAACGCGAACACCGGTTGAGCGTGCTGGAAGCCCAGTGTGCGGAGAAAGGAATTGATTTTTCCAAAATGACCTTTTACCGAGATATTTTTAGATATGGAGCCCCCCCGCACGGAGGAGTGGGGTTAGGTTTGGATAGAATTATCCAACGCATGCTCAACTTGGAAAACGTGAGAGAAGCCATTCTACTTCCGAGAGACCCGGAACGATTGACACCGTAAAACGTCCACCCATATGGGTGCATTTTTATGGAGAATGGCACCCAATTTGGACAGATGTACGCCACACTCTCAACTTATTCGGCATTCCGAGCCGCCTTCTTAGCTATTGCGTGCATCAACTCCAATCGTTCCTAATTCTACCCTTTCACGCAGGGGCTCCGCCACGGTCCCTGGAAGGCCTATTTTTTATTGAAAGTAATCATACAACTACTCGAAAACGGTGATTCAACATGGAACGAAAAATGATTGGAGAAATACTCACGCACAACACGGAAAAAGCCCACATCAAAGGGTGGGTTAAACGAAAAAGAGACTTCAAGGGCACATTAATCTGGCTCATGCGCGATGGAAGCGGAGAAATGCAAGCCGTACTCGCGAGTGAAAACATTGCCGACAAAAAAGCCTACGAACACGCACGAAAAGCACTCGTGGAGAGTTCCGTGGAATTAGAAGGAACCATCAAAGCAGACGAACGAGCGCCCGGCGGAAAAGAAATCCAAGTGACGCACGTGAATGTGTTACATTCGGGGGATGAGTTCCCCATTGGAAAAGACTTGAGTGAAGATTTCTTGTTAGACGTGAGACACTTGTGGATTCGCTCCACCAAAATGCAACAAGGGTTGCGTGCTTCAGCCACCGTGTTTGAAGCATTCCATGACTTTTGTAAAAAAGACGGATACTTAGAAGTACAATGCCCCATGTTCGTCTCCGGAGCAGTAGAAGGAGGAAACGAATTATTCGATGTAGAATACTTTGGAAAAAAAGTCAACTTGACGCAAAGTTCACAATTCTATTTGGAAGTGTACGCGGCAGCATTGGAAAAAGTATACACGGTTGCACCATCATTCCGAGCCGAACCCTCCCGCACACGCCGACACTTAACCGAGTTTTGGCACGCGGAATGGGAAACAGCCTTTACTGGTTTAAGTGACTTAATGGATTGGGAAGAACGAATGATTAAGCACGTGGCTAAATACGTGTTAGACAAAGCCCCTGCACAAATGGAATACTTTGGACGCAAACCTGAACAATTGGAAAAAGTCGTGAAAAACAAATTCAAACGATTTACATACGACGAAGTGTTTGAGGTTGCCCAAAAAAAATTTCCCGAACTAAAATGGGGAGACGATTTAGGAGAAGCACAAGAAAGGGAAATCACGAAAGATTACGATGTGCCCATTTTCGTGCACAACTACCCTGCATCCCTGAAACCATTTTATCACCGACCCGACCCCAAAAATCCTAAAACGGTGTTGTGCGTAGACATGCTCGCGCCCGAAGGATATGGAGAA